>JANOLL010000121.1:0-4360 GCA_031419775.1 Polaromonas sp.
GGCGACATCAAGTATGGCCCCGACTTTCGGCATTTCAGCTACGTCAACCCCTCTGCTCCCAAGGGCGGGGAAATTCGCATGGTGCCGCCAACGCGGCCAACCAACTTCGACAAATTCAACCCGTTCACGCTGCGCGGCACCGCGCCCTACGGTATTGCCGGCCTGATGGTTGAAAGCCTGCTGGTCGGCAACTCAGAAGAGCCGACCACCTCTTACGGTTTGCTGGCTGACGATGTGCAGGTCGCGCCTGATCGCTTGTCAGCCAGCTTTCGGATCAGCGAGAAGGCGCGTTTTCATGACGCATCGCCAGTGCTGGCCACAGACGTGGTCCACTCTTTCACGCAACTTACTGGCAAGCTGGCAGCGCCGCAATACCGCACTATTTATGCAGAGGTCAAGGCAGCCGTAGCGGTGTCCGATCGGGTCGTGCGCTTCGACTTTGCCACCCCGAATCCGGAACTGCCGCTGGTAGTGGGCGGCATGCCGGTTTTTAGCCAGCGCTGGGGCGGCGGCAAGCCGTTTGACAAGATTGTGTCTGAGCCGCCAATGGGCTCGGGCCCTTACAAGCTGGCCAGCTTGGCGATGGGCCGCGACATTACCTACGTACGCGACCCGGGCTATTGGGGCCGGGACGTTCCGGCGCGAGTGGGGCATTTCAACTTCGACCGCATCACCTTCAAGATCTATCTGGATGAAACTTCACGGTTCGAGGGTCTGAAGGCCGGTGAATACGATTTTCTGCGCGAGTTCATTTCTCGCAACTGGGCCCGACAGTACACCGGTAAGCAATTTAAGTCGGGTGAGTTGACCAAGCGAGCTTTTGAAAACCGCAACCCAGGCGACTTTCAGGGCTACGTTTTTAATTTGCGCAAACCCAAGTTTCAGGATGTGCGCGTCAGGCGCGCAATTGGTCTGGCACTCGATTTCGAATGGATGAATCGCCAGCTGTTCTACGGCATTTACAAGCGCGTCAACGGTTATTTCCCTAACAGCGAATTTCATGCAGAAGGCCTGCCCAAAGCCGATGAACTCGCCTTGCTCGAGCCACTGCGCGACAAGCTCAGCCCGGCGGTGTTTGGCGCCGTGCCGGTGTCACCAAGCACCACGCCGCCCGGTAGCCTGCGTGAAAATTTGCGGCAGGCGCAGGCCTTGCTCAAGGAAGCTGGCTGGACCTACCGCGACGGTGCCTTGCGCAATGCGGCGGGCGAGGCCTTCACGATGGAATTCCTCAACGATCAGCCTTCCCTGATCCGCGTCGTGGGGCCGTTTCAGAAAGCGCTCGAAAAGCTAGGCATCACCATGACCTATCGCGTGGTCGATTTTTCTTTGGCCAAACAGAAAATGGACGCCTTTGATTTTGAAGTGACCACTACGCGGTTACCCGGCAGTACCGCACCGGGTGGAGAACTGCTGGAACGCTTCGGGTCCGACGCTGCCAAAACGCCCGGCTCGTCCAACGTCTGGGGAATTGCCGATCCGGCGATTGACGCATTGCTGCAAAAAATTGTCACCAGCACCACACGCCCGCAACTCGCTGCTGCCACCCGGGCACTTGACCGGGTGCTGACCCACGGCTTTTATTCGGTGCCCCAGTATTACGGTGACGCATTCTTGATTGGCTACCGTCCCGGGCGCTTCGTTCTCCCTGCCGTGATTCCACCGTATTACCAGGCCGACAGCTGGGCCATGAGCACCTGGTGGGCGTCCGCCACTAACCGCTAATAGCTCATAGCAAGCATGGCCAGCTATATCTTCAAACGCCTCCTTCTGATGGTGCCCACACTGTTCGGTGTCTTGCTGCTGACGTTTGCTATGGTCCAGTTTGTGCCTGGCGGCCCAGTCGAACAGATGGTGGCGCAATTGCAGGGCCGTGACTCGGGCGGGGAAAGCGCAGCCACCTCCGGTGCAGGCTATCGTGGTCGTCAAGGTGTCGATGCCCAGCGCATCGCAGAAATCAAGGAGCTGTATGGCTTCGATAAGCCGGTGCACGAGCGCTTCTTGCAGATGCTGGGGCAATTTGCCCGCTTTGATCTCGGCAAAAGTTTTTACCAGCACAAAGACGTCTGGCAGCTGGTGAAAGAAAAGCTGCCGGTATCGGTCAGTCTCGGGCTGTGGACCTTTTTCATCAGCTACCTGATTGCGGTGCCGTTGGGTGTGGCCAAGGCAGTTCGGTCGGGAACCCGTTTTGACGTGGTCACCACCCTGATCGTGCTAGTCGGTTATGCGATTCCTGGCTTTGTGCTCGGCGTGGCGCTGCTGGTGGTGTTTGGCGGGCAGTTGCAATGGTTTCCTCTGCGTGGTCTGACTTCAGCCAACTGGCAAACCCTCAGTTGGGGCGCGCGTATTGTTGACTATTTATGGCACATCGCCTTGCCTATCACGGCCATGGTGCTGGGCAGTTTTGCGGTGACTGCGGTGCTGACCAAAAATTCATTTCTGGAAGAAATCCGCAAGCAATACGTGTTGACCGCGCGGGCCAAAGGGCTCAGCGAGAGGCAGGTGCTATACAAGCATGTTTTCCGCAATGCGCTGATTCCCATCATCACGGGATTCCCGGCGGCGTTTATTGGCGCTTTTTTCACCGGTTCGCTGTTGATTGAAACCCTTTTCTCGCTCGATGGCCTGGGTTTATTGAGTTACGAGAGCGTGATACGCCGGGACTATCCTGTGGTGCTGGGCACGCTCTATCTTTTTACCCTGATCGGGCTGGTGACCAAGCTGGTCAGCGATCTTTGTTATGTATTGGTCGATCCGCGTGTGAAATATGACTGAGCCCCTAGACTCGACCGCTGGTCGCCTTGCCCCCGGGGCGCCACGGGTGGAAAGCCAAAGCCGGATCGACGGAAAGCTGGATCAATCGCCATCGCCTTCACCTTCCCGCCGGGCATGGCTGCGCTTTAAAAGAAACAAGCTCGGCTTCTGGAGCCTGGTCATTTTTTCGACGCTGGTGGTGCTCAGCCTGTTTGCCGATCTGCTGTCCAACGACAAACCGCTGGTGGTGCGATACCAGGGCGAGCTGTACTTCCCGTTGCTCAAAGACTATTCCGAAAAAACCTTTAACGGCGATTTTGATACGCCGGCGGACTACCTCGATCCCTTCATTCAGACCAGGTTGACTCAGGGCGGCAATTGGGCCATTTATCCCCCCAATCCGTATGGGCCTAAAACCATCAACTATTTTGCCAAGGCGCCCAATCCGTCGGCGCCCTCTGCAGACAACTTGCTGGGTACAGATGACCGGGGACGAGACCTGCTGGCGCAGCTGATTTACGGCTTTCGCCTGAGCGTGTTGTTTGGACTGGCGCTGACGCTGATTGGTGTGGTGATTGGCGTGATCACCGGTGCGATTCAAGGCTATGCAGGTGGCAAAACCGACTTGGTTGCGCAACGCTTTATGGAAATCTGGGGCTCCATGCCCGAGCTGTATTTGCTGATCATTTTCAGCGCCGTGTTTGCACCCAGTGTCGCGTTGTTGCTGTTTTTGCTGAGCCTGTTTGGTTGGATGGGCCTGTCGGATTACGTGCGTGCAGAGTTTCTCCGAAACCGACAACTCGACTATGTGCGCGCGGCGAGGGCGTTGGGGGTGAGCAATCTGCAGATCATGTGGCGGCATATCTTGCCCAACAGCATGACGCCGGTGGTGACCTTCTTGCCGTTTCGCATGAGCGCTGCCATTTTGGCTTTAACCTCGTTGGACTTTCTTGGGCTGGGCGTGCCGCCGGGAACGCCTTCGCTAGGAGAACTGCTGAACCAGGGCAAAGCCAACATCGATGCCTGGTGGATATCGCTGTCAACCTTTGCCGTGCTGGTCATCACCTTGCTGCTGCTGACCTTTATGGGCGACGCGCTGCGTGATGCGCTGGACCCCCGCAAGGCAGACCAATAAATGACCCCCACGCTCCGCCCCGACGTGTCGTCACTGTTGCTCGACGTCAAAAACCTGCGTATTTCCTTTGCCGGCAAGGAAGTCGTGCGTGGCATTGATTTTTCGATCTCGCCCGGCGAGAAACTGGCTTTGGTCGGAGAGTCTGGCTCCGGTAAAACGGTCACTGCTCTGAGCCTGCTGCGACTGGTCCAAAACGGCGACCTGCAGGGTCAAGCATTTTTTGCCGGTCGAGACGGTCCGAGTGATCTGCTGGCCATTTCCGAGCAACAGCTGCGCGGCATTCGCGGGCAAGATATCGCGATGATCTTTCAGGAGCCGATGACGGCGTTGAATCCGCTGTTCAGCGTGGGGTCTCAGATTAGCGAAATTCTGATGCTAAAAAAGGGTTTGGCCAGCGCAGATGCTTGGCTAGATGCTATTACATTACTAGCAAATACGGGTATCGCCGAGCCTGAAAGGCGGGCGCGTTCTTTC
>JANOLL010000122.1:0-1778 GCA_031419775.1 Polaromonas sp.
GCAGAGCCTGAAAAACCTGCAGGCTTCCAGCAGCCTGTTTTATGATGTTTTCCAGAAATACGACAGCAGCAATCTGCTGTTGAACCAGGCCACCCGCGAGGTGCTGTCGCAAGAACTGGACATCGCCAGACTGAGCGAGACTCTGGCTCAGGTTTCGGGATACGGTCTGACCTTCAAGACTCTGGCTCGTCCCAGTCCGATGGCTGTCCCGCTGCTGGTGGAGCGGCTGCGCGAAAAGCTCAGTACCGAACAGCTGTCCGCACGGCTGGACCGCATCATCGCCGGCATGGAAAAAGCCGTGACGCCTGAAAAATGAGCGACGCATCTTGGTTTTCAATGTCAAAAGTGACTCAAGCTCAGGTAATTCCTACGCTCATTGCTATAAAAAAAAGAGCAATTTGTGTTTCTGGAGCCGAGCTATGGCGCACCGCAGCGATTGGCTCGCTGTGGCTTGTGCTGGCGGTTGTCGGCACCTCGTCCTCATCGGCCTGGGCGTCACGCGTTCAGTCCGGCGTGGTCACCCGCGTGGTCGATGGCGACACGGTCTGGGTGGCTGTGGCTGGGGGTGGCAAGCCGATCAAGGTTCGGATCGAGGGCATCGACGCGCCAGAAATATGCCAGCCAGGTGGCGCATCGTCGCAAGAAGCCTTGCGGCGTCGGCTTCTGGGCAACAGAATCACCTTGTCATGGCGTTTTCAGGACGACTATGGCCGGGCGCTGGCAACCATCCATCAACAGGGCGAGGACGTTGGACGCTGGATGGTAAGCAGTGGTCAGGCGTGGTCTTACCGTTATCGCGGTCGAGCCAGCCCGTACGCGGAAGAAGAAGCGCGCGCCAGAGCGGACCGGCGCGGCTTGTTTGGCCAAAGCGACATGGAAGACCCACGCAGTTTTCGCAGGCGCCACGGAACTTGTTACCCGTGACCTGGCCGCTTGTCCTACAGCGTCCGTTGCCCGTGCTCACTTTTCGCGTGCCAAGTCTGCGGTAAATTTGAGGCAGCTGTCCGGCTGCTGCTTTGGCGTGTGAAGTGGCGCGTGATCGACAAGAAATTTTCTTTGGGAGATGCTCATGACAAACCATTCAAGCCTCAGTATCTACTCGGCAAGCTATGCCTTGCTGGTGTTGTCCTTGACCTTGGCTGCTTGCGGCAAACGAGACGACGGGCAGACGGTGGGGCAAAAGCTGGACACGGCAGTAAGCAAAACCGAGCAGGCGGCTGCGGACGCCAAGGTCAGGGCAGCTTCATCCATGGCCCGTGCGGGCGAGTCCATCAAAGAGGTCACCCAACAGGCTGAAGCGTCAGGTAAAAAGACGGCGCAGTCGGTCTCCGAGGTGGTCGATGACATGGCTGTCACGGCGAGAGTGTCTGCAGAATTTGCCAGGGATGTGGAACTGAGCGCCCTCAAAATTGATGTGAGCACCAAAAATGGCAGGGTTACCCTGAAGGGGCCTGCGCCAACCAATGCCGCCAAGGACAAAGCTTCGGCAATCGCCAAAGCGATCAAGGGCGTGATGGAGGTAGACAACCAGCTGGTCGTCAAGGCGGGCTGAAAAGCCCCGGTGCGTAACGCTTAGTCGAGGGTATGCGTCGGGCAAGCCAGAAGGCAGGTGGCAACCGAAGTCAGCACCTGCCCTGGATGTGCGTTGTCACCCGCTCAACACGGGAGCCATCCAACTATTAAGGGCGAACGACGATGTCGTTGCGCACAGCGCGCACATTTTTGACACTGCGAGCGATGGTTTCTGCCTGTGATTTTTCAGCGGCGGACTTGGCAAA
>JANOLL010000123.1:0-3478 GCA_031419775.1 Polaromonas sp.
CGTTAAATACGGCATCGCCAAGGCTACGGGTAACCTGGAGGGCGTGCACTACGAAGAGGTGCGCTATGAGGGCTACGGAATTGGCGGCGCGGCCATCATCGTGGACTGCATGACGGATAACAAAGTACGCACCGTAGCAGAGGTAAGGCACGCCTTTTCCAAGCATGGCGGCCACATGGGCACCGAGGGGTCGGTGGCGTTTCAGTTCAAGCATTGCGGTCAGCTTATTTTTGCCCCCGGTACCAGCGAAGACAAGGTGATGGAAGTCGCACTCGAGGCCGGCGCAGACGATGTGATCGCCCATGAAGACGGGGCCATTGAGGTTCTGACGCCTTACACCGCTTTTGAGGCGATCAAGAACGCGTTGGAGACGGCCGGTCTGAAGGCCGAGCTGGCCGAAGTCACCATGCGCGCTGACAACACGATAGACATGGAAGGCAGTGATGCCGCACGCATGCAAAAGCTGCTCGACGTGCTGGAAGACCTTGACGACACGCAGGACGTGTTTCACAACGCTGCACTTGCAGAATGAAAGTAGCTGAATGAAAGTATTGGTTGTAGGCGGCGGTGGCCGGGAACACGCGCTGGCCTGGAAGCTGGCCCAGTCGCCCAAGGTACAGGCGGTGTATGTTGCACCCGGCAACGGCGGAACCGCGCTAGACCCCCGGCTTGAGAACGTCAACATCACGAATGTCCAGGAATTGTGTGCCTGGGCTGCTACTGAAAAGATAGCGTTGACGGTGGTGGGGCCCGAACAACCTTTGGCTGTCGGTATCGTTGACAGCTTCCGCGCGCAGGGTCTGCGGGTGTTTGGCCCGACCCAGGCCGCCGCGCAGCTGGAAAGCTCCAAGGCGTTTTCAAAAGCCTTCATGAAGCGTCATGGCATTCCAACCGCCGAGTACGAAACCTTTACCGACGCCGTTGCTGCGCATGCTTATGTCGATGAAAAAGGCGCGCCGATTGTGATCAAGGCTGATGGTCTGGCGGCAGGCAAGGGCGTGGTGGTGGCGATGAGCCTGCACGAGGCCCACGAAGCCATCGAATTCATGCTCGCGCCCGACCCCAGCTTCAATCCTCTGGGTGTCACGCACAACGCCGGCGGTGCGCGGGTGATCATTGAGGAGTTTTTGCAAGGCGAAGAAGCCAGCTTTATCGTCATGTGCGACGGTAAAAATGTTGCGGTGATGGCCACCAGTCAGGACCATAAACGCCTGCTGGATGGTGACCAGGGGCCCAACACGGGCGGTATGGGGGCTTATTCCCCGGCTCCGGTGGTGACCCCTGACGTGCACGCCCGGGCGATGCGCGAAATTATTTTGCCGACCATCAAGGGGATGGAAAAAGACGGCATTCCCTTCACCGGCTTTTTATATGCGGGCCTCATGATTGATTCGCAGGGCAAGCCCAAAACCCTTGAATTCAATTGCCGTATGGGCGATCCGGAAACGCAGCCCATCATGATGCGGCTTAAAACCGATTTGTATGACGTGATGATGGCGGCCACCTCGGGAACGCTGGACAAGGTGGAGCTCGAGTGGGATCGGCGGCCCGCGCTTGGCGTTGTGATGGCTGCGCATGGCTACCCCTTGAGCCCGCGCAAGGGCGATGTCATTCACGGCTTGCCGCGCCACAGTCACGATGCTGCAGACGATGTGATGGTCTTCCATGCCGGGACGCAGCAGCACGGCGACGACACCGTCACGTCGGGCGGCCGCGTGCTGTGCGTCACAGCACTTGGCAGCACTGTAAAAGCCGCCCAGCAGCGCGCCTACGAAGTGGCCCAAGGCATTGCATTTGCCGGTGCGCAGCTGCGCCAGGACATCGGCTACAGAGCCATCAAGCCTTGACGAGCGCTGCCGTGGAGCCCGTAGACCTTTCTTTGGTTCGCGCCTATTTGCTCGAGCTACAGCAGCGCATCACGGCTGCCATTGGTAGGCTCGATGGTGAATCTTTTGTGGCGGATCACTGGCAGAAGGAGCCCGGCGAGCCTTTGCAGGGCCAGGGCATTACGCAAATCCTGGAGCAGGGCAAGGTGTTCGAACGAGCCGGTTGCGGATTTTCGCATGTTCGCGGGGCCCGCTTACCACCGTCGGCCACCCAGCACCGTCCTGAATTGGTTGGCGAGCCTTTTGAAGCGATGGGCGTGTCCCTGGTGTTTCACCCGCTGAACCCTTACGTGCCCACCGTGCACATGAATGTTCGCATGCTGGCTGCTACGCCGGCTGACGGGGGTGCACCCGTTTGCTGGTTTGGCGGCGGCATGGACTTGACGCCTTATTACGCCTTTGAAGAGGATGCGCAGCATTTTCACCAGACCTGCAAGCTAGCGCTGGCGCCGTTCGGCGAAGACAAGTATCCGCGCTTTAAAAAGTGGTGCGACGAGTATTTTTACCTCAAGCACCGGCAGGAGCAGCGCGGTGTGGGTGGCGTGTTTTTTGATGATTTCCAGGAGCTGGGACCTGAGCAAAGCTTCGCCATGATGCAAAGCGTGGCGGACTCGCTGCTGCAGGCCTACCTGCCCATTGTGGAAAAACGCCAGCACACGCCGTATGGCCAGCGCGAGCGCGAATTCCAGCTGTACCGGCGCGGCCGCTATGTCGAGTTCAATCTGGTATGGGACCGCGGAACCCACTTTGGGCTGCAATCTGGCGGGCGCACCGAGTCGATCCTGATGTCGATGCCGCCGCTGGCCAGTTGGTCTTACCAGCGCCCGGTCGAGGCCGGCTCACACGAAGAGCGCCTGGTCAATGAGTTTCTGGTCCGGCGGGAGTGGGTTTGAGCACCGCGTGGCAGCTTGCAAAGAAGCGACCGGGGGAGCAGCGCATCGGGGTTTTCGGGGGTGCCTTCGATCCACCGCACCAGGCCCACGTCGCGTTGGCTCAGGCAGCGTTGACGCAACTGGATTTGGATGTGCTGCACGTCGTGCCCACCGGACAGGCTTGGCACAAGGCCCGGCCCCTGAGTGCGGCGGCACACAGGCTGAACATGGCCAGGCTGGCGTTTGAGGGCCAGCCCAAGCTGTTTGTCGATGACCGCGAAGTGCAACGTGCCGGCCCGACGTTCACGATCGACACCCTGACCGCCCTGCAGGCTGAAAATGCTGGGGCCCAGCTCTACCTGATCATGGGCGCCGACCAGTTTGCCGCCTTTCGCCAGTGGCACCGTTGGCAGGCGATTTTGAAAATAGCTATAATTTGTATAGCTGAACGCTCAACATCTGAGAGCGCTAATAGCCAATTTGATGCCTTTAATGAGCCAGAAAACCGGTTTTGGGTACTCCCCATGCCGCTCATGCCTGTCAGCGCAACCCAAATTCGCCAGAAAGTAGCCTCCAGTGGGGCTGGCCTGCTGGCCCTGGACACTCTGGTTCCTGCGCCGGTTGCGCGTTATATTTCGCAATATGGGCTTTACCGCCCGAGTCAGTCCTCCTTACCCCAGTAGCAAAGCCCTGAATGACCTCTACGCCTGTCAAAACCAC
>JANOLL010000124.1:0-5309 GCA_031419775.1 Polaromonas sp.
GTCATGGCCGACTGCAGCGGCCCAGGCGGGCAAACGGTCAACCGGCACGCTTTGTTTTTTGAAGTCGTGAAACTGGTGTTCGACCCCCTGAGCGGTGAGCCAAAGGCGGGCTTTTTTGACGGTGTCGCAGTTGGCAATGCCGTAGAGCTTGATCATGCCAGTATTTTGCCATGACAGGCCTTAAATACCGGTCAAAAACGACTGAAGCTCATATTTTATGAGGGTTCAATGCTATATAAAAAATAGCGTTTTAGGTTGATCTCATTCTCCTGGGTTGGAGCCACCTTTTCCTGCGCGGCGACAATGCCGATCAGCATGACTCACACTTTTTCTGATTATTCGCTGGACGACTGGCTGGCGCATTGCGAGCGCTTACACCCGACCAGCATAGACATGGGCCTGGCGCGCGTCCGGGCTGTAGCCCAGCGCATGGGCTTGGCTTTTAACTGCCCGCTGATCACGGTGGCTGGCACCAACGGCAAGGGCTCGACCTGCGCCATGCTCGAAGCCATTTTGGGCCAGGCCGGCTACCGCACCGGGGTTTACACCTCGCCGCATCTGGTGCATTTCGAGGAGCGCTGCCGGGTCCGCGGCGAAATGGTTAATGCTTCTGATTTGATAGCGTGCTTTGCCCGTGTCGAAAATGCTAGAACCCAGAATGGTTCTGAAATTTCGCTCACCTACTTCGAGTTCAGCACGCTGGCGATCATGCAGCTGCTGGCCGATGCCGGGCTGGACGTGGTGATTCTTGAAGTCGGCCTCGGCGGACGCCTGGACGCCGTGAATATTGTTGACGCCGACTGCGCCATCATCACCAGCATTGACCTCGATCACATGGCCCTGCTGGGCAATGACCGCGACAGCATTGGCCGCGAGAAAGCCGGCATCATGCGCACGGGCAAACCTGTGGTGGTCAGCGACCCAGTGCCGCCGCAAAGTGTTCTGGACCACGCTGCAACGATCGGCGCGCAGCTCTGGCGCTTTGGCCATGACTTCAATTATTCAGGCGACAAACAGCAGTGGAGCTGGGCCGCTGCATCCGGCAAAGGGGGCCGTCGATATGCCGGTCTGGCGTATCCGGCGCTGCGCGGTGCCAACCAGTTGGTCAACGCGTCCGGCGTGTTGGCAGCGCTTACCGCACTGCGTGAGCGCCTCCCCGTCACCGCGCAGGCCGTCCGCAACGGCCTGGCCATGGTCGAGCTGCCTGGACGCTTTCAGATCATTCCTGGCCAGCCCACGCTGGTGCTCGACGTTGCGCACAATCCGCATTCGGTCGCGGCTTTGGCAGAAAACCTCGATGCCATGGGTTTTTATCCGTGTACCCATGCAGTGTTTGGTGCCATGGCCGACAAGGATGTGGCACCCATGCTGGCGCGCATCGGTGCGCTCGTCGATAAATGGTATTTCACGGATTTGCCGACGCCGCGCGCAGCCACCGGACAGCACTTGCAGGACTGCTGGATGGCGGGACCGACCCGACCTGAGGTAACCGCCAGCGTCCATCAGAACCCTGCGCGAGCCCTCCAGGCGGCGGTCGACGCTGCAGACCCCGCTGATAGAATTGTGGTGTTCGGTTCGTTCTATACGGTGGGCGGCATTTTGAAAGATGGCATTCCACGACTGGTGGCCAAGCACCTGTCAACCTGATGCCTTTTGTAATGGCCGCATCGCATCATGGAGTGCCAGACAGTGCCTGATAGGACGAGTCAAACCGCTGTCAACCTTTGCCAAGCGCCGAGCGCCAACCGACCCTAGTCAGCACCATGCCGCTTTTCAATTTTCGCCGGGCTGGCTCACCCTCTGCCCCCTCATCCGCTTCCTCTGCGTCCAGCGCGCCGGCAGAAAGCGTCGAGGCCGTTCGCAAGCGCGCCAAGCACAGGCTGATTGGTGCATCGGTATTGGTATTGGCGGGGGTATTGGGATTTCCTGTGTTGTTCGACACGCAGCCGAGGCCGGTAGCGATGGATATTCCCATCGAGATTCCCGGCAAAAACGCGGTTAAACCGCTGACCCTTCCCAGCCCTTCTCAGCCGTCGCAGCCGGTCGCTACGGCGCCGCCGGTGAAGCCACAAAATAAAGTGGCTGACGCCTCCAGTCTGCAGTCCAAAGAAGAAATCATTGCGGATAAAAGGCCTTCAGCCAGCGTTCCACCTGCACCGTCTGCTCCTAAAAAAGAAGTCCAGCCGGTTCCGCAGACCGACACCAAACCGCAAACTGCCGCTGAAACTGCACCGGCAGACAAAGCGCCAGCCAAGCCTGCCGTCCCTGCCGATGATGGCGCGCGAGCCAGGGCATTGCTCAATGGGCAGTCCGCTGCGGGTGAAGCATTACAGCCCGCTCCGGCCGCCAAGGAAGGCAGAATCGTGGTGCAGGTCGGTGCATTTGCCGATGCGGTCAAAGCCCGAGAGGCACGCCAGAAGCTTGAAAGCGCTGGCCTGAAAACTTACACCCAGGTCGCAGAGACGGACAGTGGAAAACGAATTCGCGTGCGGGTGGGCCCCTTTGCCAGCCGGGCCGAAGCTGAAAAGGCAGCGAGCAAAATCAAGAGCCTTGATTTGCCTGCAGCCATCCTGACTTTGTAGACAAGGGATTTCCAGGATGGTTGTGACGGCGATTGACTGGCTCATGCTGGGCGTTCTTTTTTTTTCCATGCTGCTTGGCGCCTGGCGCGGGCTGGTCTATGAAGTGTTGTCGGTGCTGGGGTGGGCGGCTGCGTTTTATCTGGCGCAGTGGTTTTCGCCAGAAGTAGCGGACATGCTGCCGATGAAGTCGGCAACGGCGCAGGTGCGTCATGCGGTGGCATTTGTATTGCTTTTTATTGCGGTGGTTTTTGTTGCCGGACTGTTGTCGTCTTTGGTCAAGCGGCTGGTGCGAGCGATTGGACTTCGGCCGGTTGACCGCACGCTGGGCGCAGCGTTTGGTGTGGTGCGAGGGGTGATTTTGCTGCTGGTGGCTGCCGTGGTGATGGACCTGACGGCCCTCAAAAGCAGCCCCTGGTGGCAGGAGTCGGCTGGAGCAGAGGTATTGGTGGCCACGCTAAAAGGCCTCAAGCCCATGCTGCCAGAGCAGTTTGCCAGGTATCTCAATTGAATTGACAACAGGACCCCCAAGCTGGACGCCCGGTGCTCCACGCTGCCCCCAAATTTGAAGGAGCTCGAGATCATGAACGGAACACCATGTGCGGAATAGTCGGCGTTGTCAGCAAGGCGCCCGTTAACCAGCTGATTTATGACGGCCTGCTGCTGCTGCAGCACCGCGGCCAGGACGCTGCGGGCATCGTTACGCAGCAGGGCCACAAGTTTTACATGCACAAGGCCAAGGGCATGGTGCGCGACGTTTTTCGCACCCGCAACATGCGCGCGCTGCCCGGCAACGTCGGTCTGGGCCAGGTTCGTTATCCGACTGCGGGCAACGCCTACAGCGAAGACGAGGCGCAGCCGTTTTATGTCAACGCCCCGTTTGGACTGGTGCTGTCGCACAACGGCAACCTGACCAATGCCGCCGCGCTCAAGGCTGAGCTGTTCAACACCGATCATCGGCATATCAACACCGAGAGCGACTCGGAAGTGCTGCTCAACGTTTTGGCGCATGAGCTCGAAAAAACCACCCGCGGCCTGGCGCTGACGCCGGCCGATGTGTTTGCTGCGGTGCGCGGCGTGCATCGGCGTATCAAGGGCTCTTATGCGGTGGTGGCCTTGATTGCCGGTCACGGCTTGCTGGCGTTTCGTGACCCGTTTGGCATTCGCCCGCTGTGCCTCGGCCACGGCCTCAATGAGGGCGGCAAAACCGTGATGGTGGCCAGTGAATCGGTCGCGCTCGAAGGAACCTCTCACCAGTTTGACCGTGACATCGCTCCGGGTGAGGCGGTGTTTGTCGACCTCGACGGCGCGGTGCACGCCGAGCAGTGCGCGGTGAATGCCAAACTCAATCCGTGCATTTTTGAATTTGTTTACCTGGCGCGGCCGGACTCGGTGCTGGACGGCATTTCGGTCTACCAGGCACGCTTGAATCTCGGTGAAACCCTGGCCAAGCGCGTGGTCTCGACTGTGCCGCCCAACGAAATCGATGTGATCATTCCGATCCCCGAGTCCAGCCGTCCCAGCGCGACGCAACTGGCGCATTTGCTGGGCATTCCCTACCGCGAAGGCTTTGTCAAAAACCGCTATGTGGGCCGCACCTTCATCATGCCGGGGCAGGGCGTTCGGAAAAAATCCGTGCGCCAAAAACTCAATGTGATTGCCAGCGAATTCAAGGGCCGCAATGTGCTGCTGGTCGATGACTCGATTGTGCGCGGCACCACTTCCAGAGAGATCGTGCAGATGGCACGTGACGCCGGCGCCCGCAAGGTGTACCTCGCCAGCGCTGCGCCACCGGTGCGTTATCCCAACGTCTACGGCATTGACATGCCCACGCCCGACGAACTGGTGGCGCACGACCGCACGGTGGAGGAAATCCGTCAGGTGATAGGTTGCGACGCGCTGATTTACCAGGACGTCGAAGGCATGAAGCGCGCCATCAGTTGCCTCAATACCCGACTTGACGGGTTTGATGCGTCGTGCTTTGACGGTGTGTACATCACCGGCGATGTGACGGCTGAAACCATTGCGGCCATGAATTCGCAGCGCGCGGACACAGCCGAAAAAATCGGCGATGAAAGCGATGCCGACGCGTCACGGTTGGCGCTGCCCAATCCCCAAGAGGCCTGAGCCCGGAAGTCCCATGACATCTAAAAAACTGCCAGATAACCTGCACCTCGACACGTTGGCCGTGCGCGCCGCGGTGGACAAAAGCCAGTACGGGGAAAACTCTGAAGCGCTCTATCTGACCAGCAGCTTTGTGCAGCCCGATGCGGCCACCGCCATGCGCCGGTTTGCCAACGAAGAAGAGGGCTACATTTACTCGCGTTTTACCAACCCCACGGTGACCAGCATGGAGCAGCGCCTGGCTGCCATGGAAGGAACGGAAGCGTGTATCGGCACCGCCAGCGGCATGGCGGCGATTTTGTTGATGTGCATGGGCCTGCTCAAGACCGGTGACCATGTGGTCTGCTCGCAGTCGGTGTTTGGCTCCACCATCAAACTGATTGGCGGCGAGTTTGGCAAATTTGGGGTGGAAAGTACTTTTGTATCGCAAACCGATGTGGCGCAATGGCAGGCCGCTATCAAGCCCAACACCAAGCTGCTGTTTGCTGAAACGCCAACCAACCCCCTGACTGAAGTCTGCGACATCCGCGCGCTGGCCGATATGGCCCACGCAGCGGGCGCCCTGCTGGCAGTGGACAACTGCTTTTGCTCGCCTGCGCTGTCGCG
>JANOLL010000125.1:0-5651 GCA_031419775.1 Polaromonas sp.
GCCACTGGACGAGCGCAATGCCATCACCGACCTGGCCAACGCTTACCTGCCAACGTCAGCTGGAAAATCCATTCCGCTGACGCAGATTGCCAAGCCGGTGTTTGCCTGGGAGCCCGGGGTGATATGGCGTGAAAACCGTGATTACGCCATCACGGTGCAGAGCGATATGGTGGAGGGCCTGAAAGGCTCCACGGTCACCGAAGAACTGAGACCGCAGCTCGAGGCGCAGGAAAAAAAGTGGCAGGCAGCCGGGCTGAATGCCTAACGTATTGAGGTGGCGGGGGCGGTTGAAGAGAGCAGCAAGGGCTCAGCTTCGATTGCGGCAGGCATTCCGGTCATTTGTTCATCACCTTTACGCTCTTGATGCTGCAACTGCACAGCTTCAGCCGGGCCTTGTTGGTGTTTGTCGCCGGGCCATTGGGCATAGCAGGTGTAGCGGGCGCTCTGTTGCTGTTGGGTCGCCCATTCGGGTTTGCCGCTCTATTGGGCGTGATCGCCTTGATGGGCATGATCCAGCGCAACTCGGTGATCTTAATCGACCAGATCGAGCAAGACCGGGCCCGGGGCATTCCTGCCTGGGATGCCATTGTGAAGTCAGCCGTCAGGCGCCTTCGACCGATTACCTTGACCGCGGCAGCGGCTGTGCTGGCCATGATTCCGCTATCACGCAGTGTCTTCTGGGGGCCGATGGCGGTCGCCATCATGGGCGGATTGATCGTGGCCACTGCGCTGACCCTGCTAGCGCTGCCGGCTATGTACGCGGCTGGTTTCGGGTCAGGCGTTGAGGCGACAGTGATACCGGTATTACAGGCTAAAATAAAAAGTTAGCCGATTTCAGGCGGGAACTCAATATGCTGTTGGACAAACTTCGGCAAGCTGTGTTCCCGTTTCGTGTTTCAGGCGCGCGGGTGGCGAAATTGGTAGACGCACCAGGTTTAGGTCCTGACGGTAGCAATACTGTGCGGGTTCGAGTCCCGCCCCGCGCACCATCCTGAAAATTTGCAGAAGCACCGAGTCGTCCAGCACCGGACCCGGTGCGCATGCTTTACTCCTCAGACCTTTAGGAAACCATCATGGCCGTGACTGTTGAAACCCTCGAAAAGCTGGAGCGAAAAATCACCTTGACGCTGCCGGTCGGCACCATCCAGTCCGAGGTCGACTCCCGTTTGAAAAAGCTGGCCCGTACCGTCAAAATGGACGGCTTTCGTCCCGGGAAAGTCCCAATGAACGTGGTGGCTCAACGTTATGGCTATTCGGTGCACTATGAGGTGATGAACGACAAGGTGGGCGAAGCCTTTGCCGTTGCTGCCAATGAGGCCAAGCTGCGCGTTGCTGGTCAGCCCCGAATCAGTGAAAAAGAAGGAGCGCCAGAGGGTGATCTGGTGTTTGACGCGGTTTTTGAAGTTTATCCAGAGGTCAAGATTGCCGACTTGTCCCAAGCCAGCATCGAAAAGGTCAGTGCTGATGTCAGCGATGCCGCGATCGATAAAACCGTCGATATTTTGCGCAAGCAGCGCCGTACCTTCGCCCAGCGCGCACTCGATGCGCCTGCCCAGGATGGAGACCGCGCCACGATTGATTTTGAAGGCAAAGTCGACGGCGAAACCTTTGCCGGCGGAAAGGCTGAAGACTTTCAGTTTTTGATTGGCGATGGTCAGATGCTCAAGGAATTTGAGGAAGCTGTGCGCGGCATGAAGAGTGGTGACAGCAAAACTTTCCCGCTGGATTTTCCGGCTGACTACCACGGCAAGGAAGTCGCAGGCAAACAGGCCGATTTTCTGGTCACCGTTAAAAAACTCGAAGCAGCGCACTTGCCTGAAGTCAACGAAGCCCTGGCGAAGTCGCTGGGTATCGCCGATGCCACGGTCGAAGGATTGCGGGCGGACATCAAGAAAAACCTCGAGCGTGAAGTCAAGTTTCGCGTTCTGGCGCGTAACAAGAATGCGGTGATGGATGCGCTGATCGCCAGTGCCGAACTGGACCTGCCCAATTCAAGCGTTCAGGCTGAGCTCGATCGCATGATTGAGAGCGCCCGCGCGGACCTCAAACAACGCGGCATCAAGGATGCCGACAAAGCGCCGATTCCGGATGACGTGTTTAGACCGCAGGCAGAAAAGCGCGTGCGTTTGGGTCTGGTGGTGGCCGAGCTGGTTCGTGCCAACCAGCTGCAGGCAAAACCTGATCAACTCAGGTCGCATATTGAAGAACTTGCCGCCAGCTACGAGAAGCCGCAAGATGTGGTGCGCTGGTACTTGAGCGATAACCGCCGCATGGCTGAAGTGGAAGCAGTCGTGATCGAGAACAACGTCACCGAGTTTGTATTGTCAAAAGCCAAGGTGACCGAAAAAGCAATCCCGTTTGATGAGCTGATGGCCCAGAACTGAAGCCTTTTTAGGTATTGACCCGATGGGTGGTGTGCCCGGTTGAATTACTACGCACCGGCCCCAAGTCATTTGGGTACAGTCAGTCTGGCAAGGCTTTATTCGGCAAGATCTTTCGGAGAAAACGCAATGGCTATCAACGGTATGAACAGTATGTATGGCGCTTCCCTCCCGGGGGTTCAGTCCAGCGCGCTTGAGACGCAGGGTCTGGGCATGGTGCCCATGGTGATTGAGCAGTCCGGGCGTGGAGAGCGCTCCTACGACATCTATTCGCGCCTGCTCAAGGAGCGCGTGATTTTTCTGGTTGGGCCTGTCAACGATCAAACGGCCAACCTGGTGGTAGCCCAGTTGCTGTTCCTGGAAAGTGAAAACCCTGACAAGGACATTTCGTTTTACATCAACTCCCCCGGCGGATCGGTCACGGCAGGCATGGCGATTTACGACACCATGCAGTTCATCAAACCCGATGTGTCGACGCTTTGCGTCGGCATGGCGGCCAGTATGGGCGCTTTTTTGCTATCAGCTGGGGCCAAGGGCAAGCGGTTTTCTTTGCCAAATTCCCGCGTCATGATCCATCAGCCTTCGGGTGGGGCTCAGGGCCAGGCAAGCGATATAGAAATCCATGCCCGTGACATTTTGAAAACCCGTGACCAGCTCAATCGTATTCTTGCCGCCAATACCGGCCAGCCCGTCGAGAGAATCGAGCGCGACACCGAGCGCGATTACTTTATGTTTGCTGACGACGCCAAGGCCTATGGCCTGGTTGATCAGGTGATCGCCAAGCGGCCCTAGTTAGGGCTGGCGCGTGGACTGCCCTTGTGGGCATCTCCTGGCGCTTTTCTTTGCCTGATAACGGCGCTTTTCATCACAAAAGGCGCCGTTTTTATTTGGTTATCATTTCTTTATTGCGTCTCCAGCCACTCCAAAAGGCATCCTCACAATGGCTGAAAAAAAAGGCTCGTCCGGCGAGAAGACTTTGTACTGCTCCTTTTGCGGTAAGAGTCAGCACGAAGTCAAAAAACTCATCGCAGGCCCCTCTGTTTTTATCTGCGACGAATGTATCGACCTGTGCAATGAAATTATCCGTGACGAACTGCCGGCGGGCGAAGACGTACGCGAGACACGCAGCGACTTGCCCACACCTTCAGAAATCAAGGCGACGCTAGACGCCTATGTGATTGGTCAGGAGCCAGCCAAACGCACACTTGCCGTCGCGGTTTACAACCACTACAAACGTCTTCGCCACAAAGAAAAAGCCAAAAAAGACGATGTGGAGCTGACCAAAAGCAATATTTTGCTGATTGGCCCGACTGGTTCTGGTAAGACGTTGCTGGCGCAAACCTTGGCGCGAACACTCAATGTTCCTTTCGTAATGGCCGATGCGACCACGCTCACCGAGGCCGGCTATGTCGGCGAAGACGTGGAAAACATCATTCAAAAGTTGCTGCAGAGTTGCAATTACGAAGTCGAACGCGCCCAGCAGGGCATTGTGTACATTGATGAAATAGACAAGATTTCGCGCAAGTCTGACAACCCTTCCATCACGCGTGATGTGTCAGGTGAAGGTGTGCAGCAGGCGCTTCTTAAGCTGATAGAAGGCACCATGGCTTCGGTTCCACCGCAAGGAGGCCGCAAGCATCCGAATCAGGATTTTTTGCAGGTTGACACCACCAATATTCTTTTTATCTGCGGCGGTGCCTTTTCGGGGCTGGAAAAGGTTATTGAAAATCGCACTGAAGCCTCAGGCATTGGATTTGGTGCCCTGGTCAAAAGCAAAAAAACCCGTAGCCTCACCGAGTCATTCAAGGAAGTCGAGCCGGAAGATTTGATCAAGTTCGGCTTGATCCCTGAACTGGTGGGGCGAATGCCAGTGGTGGCCACGCTGGCGGAACTCAGTGAAGATGCGCTGGTACAAATTCTCACTGAGCCCAAGAATGCTGTGGTCAAGCAGTTCAGCAAGCTCCTGTCGATGGAGGGCGTTGACCTGGAAATCCGACCCTCCGCGCTCAAAGCCATAGCCCGCAAAGCGCTGGCCCGCAAAACTGGCGCCAGGGGATTGCGCTCCATTCTCGAGCAGTCACTGATTGACACCATGTTTGATCTTCCGAATGCCAGCAACGTTGATAAAGTAGTCGTGGACGAGTCGACGATTGAAGAAAACAAGGCGCCGCTGCTGGTGTACCGCGAAGCAGCCAAGAAGGCCTGAGCAACTTGGCGGTGTCGGACCATCACTTGAAAAGCGCCCACTGTGCCCCACGTCTGAAGTTGATGCATCCAGTCGGCCCCCGGACCCGCTTTAAGGGTTCATTTTCAAAAGTTAATTAAGGCCTATATGTCCGGACACACTTCACTGCCCTCTACCCCCATTGACTTGCCATTGTTGCCCCTGAGGGATGTGGTGGTCTTCCCGCATATGGTGATTCCGCTGTTTGTGGGTCGTCCCATGAGCATCAAGGCGCTTGAATCAGCGATGGATGCCGAACGGCGCATCATGCTGGTCGCGCAAAAGGCTGCCGCAAAGGACGAGCCGTCGGTGGAGGACATGTTTGAGGTGGGGTGCGTTGCAACGATCCTGCAGCTGCTCAAGTTGCCCGATGGCACGGTGAAGGTACTGGTCGAGGGCCAGCAGCGCGCCAGGGTGAACAAAATAGAAGACGGCGAACAGCACTTCAGCGCCAATGTCACCCCTTTTGAGATGGTGGTGATTGCAGCGGATAAGACAAGTGAAATTGAGGCCCTGCGCCGTGCCGTGATGCAGCAGTTTGATCATTACGTCAAACTTAACAAGAAAATTCCGCCAGAAATCCTCACATCGATTTCAAGCATCGATGATGCGGGTCGTTTAGCCGATACGATCGCCGCGCACTTGCCGCTCAAGCTCGATGCCAAGCAGGTGATCCTCGATCTTGCTCAGGTCAAGGAACGCCTCGAAAATCTCTATGAGCAGCTTGAGCGCGAAGTCGACATTCTCAATGTGGATAAAAAAATCCGCGGTCGCGTCAAACGGCAGATGGAAAAGAACCAACGCGACTTTTATTTGAACGAGCAGGTCAAGGCCATTCAGAAAGAACTGGGCGAAGGTGAAGAGGGCGCGGACATTGAAGAGATCGAAAAGAAGATTAAAGCTGCAAAGATGCCCAAAGAGGCGCTCAAAAAGGCCGAGAGTGAGCTGAAAAAGCTCAAATTGATGTCGCCCATGTCGGCTGAAGCCACAGTGGTGCGAACCTATATAGATGTGCTGACCGGGTTGCCGTGGGCCAAGAAAACCAA
>JANOLL010000126.1:0-2851 GCA_031419775.1 Polaromonas sp.
CAATCGCCGTCAGCGCTTTTTCGCCGCCCGACAGCAAATGGATGGTCTGGTTTTTCTTGCCGGGCGGTTGCGCCATGACCTGCACCCCCGCATCGAGGATTTCTTCGCCGGTCATCATCAGCCTGGCGTTACCGCCGCCAAACAGCTCAGGGAACATCTTGCCAAAATGCTCGTTGACCGTGGCAAAGGTACTGGCGAGCAAATCTCGCGTTTCGGCATCAATCTTCTTGATCGCATCCTCAAGGGTCGCCATGGCTTCATGGAGATCGGCTGACTGCGCATCGAGAAACTGCTTGCGCTCGCGCGCCGTGCCAAGCTCGTCCAGCGCAGCCAGATTGACAGCGCCCAGCGACTGGATGTCACGGTTGATGCGGTCAATCTCGGCAGGCAGTCCGGTCATGCCAACCTTGCCGGTCTGAATCGATTGTTCAACCGATGCCAGGTCGGCTTGTGCATCCAGCAGCAACTGGGCGTACTGCTCAAAACCCAGCCGTGCGGCTTGCTCTTTGAGCTGGAACTCGGTGATGCGCTGACGCAGCGGGTCGAGCTCGCGCTCAAGCTGCAAGCGCCGCTCATCACTGGCGCGCAGCTTGGCAGTCAGGTCGTCGTACTGGCTGCGTTTGGCACCCAGATCGGCCTCGCGTTCAAGCTTGAGGCCGAGGGCCGATTGCAGCCCGGCCTGGGCAGCTGCGTCGGTCAGGCGCGACAACTCCTCCTGGGCACGGTGCTGCTCGACGGCAATGGCTTCGGCCTGCTGCGCCGCGATGTGGATCGAGCGTGTGAGTTCTTCGCGGCGCGATGCCAGACTGCGCAGCGCAAACTGCGCTTCCTGCGACTGGCGCTCCAGTGCGCGTTGCTGCTCGCGAGCACCGTTCAATTTGCGCTCGGCCTCGATCACGCGGTCATCGAGTTGCGCGTGCCGCTCCTGGCTGTCAGCCAGCTGCATGTCGAGTTCCTCAAAGCGCCCTTCGGCTGTGACCTTGCGCTCTTGCAGCTCACCCAGCTGCGCTTCGATCTCGGCCATGTCCAGCTGAATCTGTTCAGTGCGCGCACGGGTTTGTTCGGCCAGCTGGGTCAGTCGCAGGACTTCCACCTGGAGCGCATGGGTGCGGCTTTGCCCCTCAGCGGTTTCACGACGGGCGACGCCCAGCCGCTGGGCCGCATCGGCATAGGCGGCTTCGGCACGTACCAGCGCGCTGCGGGCTTCGTCACTGATCAGGACCTGCGCCCTGAGCTGTTTGTCGAGGTTTTCAATTTCCTGCGCACGCGCCAGCAAACCTGCCTGTTCGGAGTCCGGCGCATAAAAGCTCACACTGTGCGCGGTCACGGCATGACCGCTCCTGACGTAAATCGCCTCGCCGGGCTGAAGCTTCTGGCAGGCAGCCAGCGCGTCATCGAGTGTTTCAGCGGTGTAGCAGCCGTGCAACCAGTCATTGAGCAAGGCGGACTGGCTGGCATCGTTCAGGCGCAGCCAATCGGCCAGCGGCTTCAGGGCCAACGCAGAGTTAGACCGGACTGCTGCAGCAGCAGCCGGTGGCGTGTAAAACGACAGCTTGGCGGGCGGCCCTTCATTGCCAGCGCGGCCTTCGGTTCCGGCAAAGCCGCGCACCATATCCAGGCGCGACACCTCCAGCGCGGCCAGTCGTTCCCGCAGGGCCGCCTCCAGCGCATTTTCCCAGCCCTGCTCAATATGGATACGGCTCCATAGGCCCGCCAGCCCGTCCAACCCATGCCTGGCCAGCCAGGGCTTGAGTTTGCCGTCAGTCTTGACCTTTTCCTGTAGCGCCTTGAGGGCCTCCAGCCGGGCCGACAAATCGGCGCGCTTGGCCGACTCTGCATTCACCGCCTGCTGTCGGGTGCGGCGGTCTTCATCGAGTTGGGGCACCGATTCGGTCAGTTCATGCAGACGACCTTCCGACTCGGCCTGAGCCTCTTGCGCGGTGGCAAATTGCTGACTGAGTTGGATCAGCCTGAGCTCGTCCGGCGCCTGCAGGGCGTCGCGGTCCGCCGTCAGGCGCTCCAGGCGCAGGCCCAGCCCACGCGACTGCTCTTCGATGTTGCGTTGCTCGACCGCCAGCACCTGGATGTGCTGCTGCACTTGCGACACGCTGGCGCGCTGCTCACTCGCCCGGGCCTGTGCGCTGCGCAGCGACTCTTCCAGCGCGGGCAACTGGCTCTGCTGCTCGTCGTTCTGGGCCACCAGCAGTTCGGCTTTTTCTTCGGCATCGATAGCCTGGCTTGAAAGGTTTTCGGCCTCGTCCGCCGCGTCGTCCTTGCGCGTGGCCCACTGCGCGGTCTGCTCCTTGAGCTGGGTCAGACGCTGCTCCACGCGCAGCCGGCCATCGACTACAAAACGAATTTCTGCCTCCAGCCGTCCCACTTCAGAACTGGCCTCGTAGAGCTTGCCCTGCGCCTGGTTGACGTGGTCGCCAGCCGAGTAGTGCGCCTGCCGAATGGTTTCGAGATCGGCCTCGATGTGGCGCAAGTCGGCCAGCCGGCCTTCCAGCGCATTGACGGCCGTTTCAGCTTCTGCCTTGACCTTGATCTGCTCGGCTTCGGCATCGACGCGCTTCAAATACCAGAGCTGGTGCTGCTTGAGCGTGCCATCTGCCTGGAGCCGGTTGTAGCGCACCGCCACTTCGGCCTGCTTTTCAAGCCGTTCCAGGTTGGCGTTCAGCTCACGCAAGATATCTTCAACCCGGGTCAGGTTTTCACGGGTATCCGACAGCCGGTTGGCAGTCTCGCGCCGGCGCTCCATGTAATAGGACACCCCAGCGGCTTCATAGAGAAAAAGCCCCAACACTTCTGGCTTTGATTCGATGAATCGGCTGATAGTGCCCACGCCAAAAAT
>JANOLL010000127.1:0-26187 GCA_031419775.1 Polaromonas sp.
ACCGAAGCCAGGTCCTGGGTGGAAGGTGTCTACATGGCCGCGACCATGGGCTCGGAAACCACCGCAGCGGCCACAGGACAGGCCGGCGTGGTGCGGCGCGATCCCTTTGCCATGCTGCCGTTTACCGGCTACAACATGAGCGACTATTTCCAGCACTGGCTGGACCTCGGTGACAAGCTGGCCGCAAGCGGCGCCACCCTGCCACGGATTTACACCACCAACTGGTTTCGCAAAGGCGACGACGGCAAGTTCGTCTGGCCCGGCTATGGCGAGAACATGCGCGTGCTGAAGTGGATGATTGACCGTCTGGAGGGCAGCGCGCAAGGTCAGGACAACCTGATGGGCGTCAGCCCCAGCTACGAGGATTTGAACTGGACTGGTTTGAACTTCAGTGCCGAGCAGTTCACGACCGTAACCAGCATGGACAAAGCCGCCTGGCTCAAGGAACTGGAACTGCATACAGAACTGTTCAAACAGCTGGAGCACCATCTGCCGACCGCTTTGCGCGACACCAAAGCTGCGATTGAAAAACGACTGGCCGCTTGAGCTGACGCGTCAGACTCATCTTTGACCCGCCACCATCAGGCGGACGAAAAAAGCCACCTAAAAAGGTGGCTTTTTGATTCCTACAGCGGCGCTTGGAGCCACTGCGTTGGCCGGCAGCCTTCGCTACTCTGCGCGAGACCGGGCAGCCAGCACATCAGCCATCACACGGGCGTCCTTTTTGGCCAGAGCCCAAAGGCGCTCATCGGCGCGGGCTTTGGCCAATCGATGGGACCATTTGTCCAGCCCGGTCTTCAGTCCCGCCGCGGCATCGCGCGCCGCGCCAGCAAACAGGGCCAGCGCCGCAAACCCTACCAGCCACATGGCCACCCACATGACCAGCAAGTGCCCTTCGGTGACACTGGTCATCAGCTGGTCAGCGACCACCATGACGGCGGCCACCATCGCTGACAACAACAACGTTGCTAGGCCACGGGTGCCCGAAAACCCCTTGCGCAGACGCTGCGCGGCTGCAAGACTCGCCTCAAGACGGGCGACGCCGGGGTGCTCAAGTGAATATTCAAGATGGACAAAACTGGTCACGGTGGCTTCCCTTCAGATAACAATGCCCGCAGAATGGCGGTTTGTTCAATCATACTAGGGTTAATACTGATGTTATTCAAGTTTAGAGTGGTGATAAATATCATTCACATCGGTGATGAACTAGGTTTTTGAATTCTTTCAGCTTATAAAAGTGACCAATTTTCGTACTCTGGACCTGAATCTGCTGCGCGTTTTCAATGAGGTCATGGCTGAACAAAGCCTGACCCGAGCAGCCCGCAACCTGTCGCTGACGCAGCCAGCGGTCAGCAACGCGCTGCGCCGCCTGCGCGAAACCCTGGGCGACGAGCTGGTCAAGCGCAGAGGTCAGGGCATGGTTGCGACACCGCGGGCGATGGCCATTTGGCCGTCGGTTCGAGAAGCACTCAGCCAGCTCCAGGATTCGTTGGCGCCCAGCGAATTTGAGCCTGGCAGCGCCAGTTCAACGTTTGTGGTCGCGATGGCAGATGCCACTGCAGCAGAACTGGTGCCTGGCCTGGTCGGCATCCTGGAGCGCGAAGCACCGGGCGTTTCCATGCGGGTCGTACCCCTGACGACACGCGATCCTCGTCGCATCCTTGACGAAGAAGCGGCTGACCTGGCAGTTGGCCACTTTCCCGCCGTGTTGGCCGACCTGAACAGTCAGGCCCGGGCTGCCGAACCGGTGACGTTTTGCCATCAGCGCCTGTACAACGGTCAATACGTTTGCGTGATGCGCGCCGGACACCCCTTGGCTGAAGGCCCATTGACGCTGGACCAGTTTTGCGCCGCCCGTCACATGTTGGTGAGCTTTTCCGGCCGGCACTTTGGCTTCATCGACGAAGCCCTTGCCTCGCTGGGCCGGGAGCGGCAAGTGGTGCTGACCGTCAACCAATTTTTTACAGCCGGGCAGGTGGTGGCCAACTCCAATCTACTGACCGTGCTGCCAAGTCATTTTGTTCGCGTCACCGGCATTGCCTCACAGCTGACGCTTCACCCTCTGCCCTTCAAGGTGGGGCCAGTGCACGTGGACGCAGTCTGGCACCGACGCTCGCAGCAGCGCAGTGCACAGGTGTGGCTGCGCGACGCTGTACGGCGGTCGGCGGGTAAGGCTTTTGCGGCGTGATGGCTCATTTTTTGACTCAAAATGCCTGTCAGCATACATATCACTTGGGCTTGTAGCTATAATTTTCATAGCAAAATGACTGCCAAACTTGGCCAAGGCCTGATGTAAGCCGACAGCCACGGCGCACAATCGAAGCGTGAACATTCAGCTGCTTTCCGACTTGCACCTCGAGTCCAACCCGCACTTCAGCCCGCAGCCGGCACCCGGCGCTGACCTGCTGGTGCTGGCAGGCGACATCGGTTCTTATCAGAACGGCTCTTTATTGAGCAGCTTGAACATTCCCGATTTCGGGCTGGCACGGTTTTCACCGCTACCAGCGGATCAGGGCGGCGCTGGCTGGCCCACGCCGGTTTTTTTCATTCCTGGCAACCACGAGTATGACGGCCTTGATTTTGACGCCACCGAAGCTCGCTTGCGTGACACCTGCGCCCGCCTGGGACTGGTCTGGCTGGAGCGCCAAAGTGTGGTGCTGCAGGGTGTGCGCTTTGTCGGCTGCACACTCTGGACTGACTTTGACGCTCTGACCACTGACCTGGCACGCACCCGCCCCGTGACGCTCGCTGAACAACTCAAGGTGCGGGAAAAATCTTTTCGGGCCGCCAATTTTTACCTGAGGAAAAACCATTCCTTCCGCAACGGCGAGCCCCTGCTGGCCGATGCCGTGCGCGAACATGGCCTGAACAGCCAGGTCTGGCTGCGTCAAGCGCTGGCAGTGCCTTTTGACGGAGTCACCGTGGTAGTGACCCACTTTGCGCCCAGCCTGCGCAGTGCCGATCCGCGTTATGGCCTGGTGCCCGGCACGACCGGGTTTTGCAATGCGCTGGACGATCTGTTTCCGGCCGCCAAGCTCTGGCTGCACGGCCATTTGCACTGCCCATCCGACTATGTTGCGCAGGGCTGTCGGGTGATCGCCAATCCACTGGGCTATGCCCGCAAAGGTGAGCAGGCCGCATTTCGGCCAGGCCATTGCATCGCGCTGCCAGCACGGTGACTTTTTGGCTTGCGACGGCGCAGGCGAATTTTCTTGAAAATGATCCGCCGTTCTGCGCTGCGACCTGTAGACTGGGGCGGTGTTTCCATATCAAGGAGTCCGTGATGAATATCTTGCTGGCAGTCGACGGCAGTCAATACACCAAAAAAATGCTGGCCTATTTGGCTACCCATGAGGAACTGTTCAACACGTCCAACACCTACACGGTGATCACGGTGATGCTTCCGATTCCCAACCGCGCGCGCGCAGCTTTGGGCAAAACCGTGGTGAATGGCTACCACGCTGAAGAGGCAGAAAAAATCCTTTCCCCCGTCTGCAAATTCATGGAGCGGCATGGCTGGTCGCCCAAAAGCGTCTGGAAGGTCGGCCATGTCGGTGAAACTCTCACCAATTTCGCTGAAGCTGGCCATTTCGACCTGCTGGTGATGGGCTCACACGGCCATGGAACGCTGGTCAACCTGGTCATGGGCTCCGTCACCACGGCAGTGTTGGCCCACAGCACGCTTCCTGTCTTGCTGGTTCGCTGAGCGTTCCAGAAAACGCGTGTGTGGACAGCTCAGGCGTTCAGTCCCTCAAAGCAGGTGCTCAAGACAAGTTCGACGATTTCCGCATCGGTGTGCTGGCCACCTGCCTTCAGGAAGCCGGGCACGGGGTCGCAGGCCCGTGAGTACAGGGTGTACAGCACGACCAGGCCTGGAATCCTGGGGTTCAGACTACCGTCTTGTTGCGCCGCCTCGATCCAGCTGCCAATCTGATCGCTGACTTCAAGCAGGCCATCCAGGTAGGCCTTGTTGGCCATCAAATTGGCGCGCAGGCTGGAATTCTGGCTGGGTAACAGTGGCATTTCCCCGGCCAGTTGAACCTCCAGCATCCAACGCGCGACGGCCCTGAGCTGGGCCAGCGGCGCCGCATCGGCGGGCAAGCCCGCCAGAAAAACCTGCGCCAGCCCCAGTACACGCACCATGGCGGCGGCGGCCAGATCTTCCTTACTGGAGAAATGTTTATACAGGCTGGCTTTGGCGATGCCCACGTCGGCAGCGACTTCGTCCACCGTCATGACGTCAAAGCCTTTTTCGGCCAGCAAACGATTGACCGCCTTAACAATCGCTTCCCCCCGTGCCACCAGCATTTGAGCCTTGAACGACACTTTGGCGGGTCGGCTGACCCGGGGTGCAGCCCGTGCGCGGCTCGGTTGCGCGGTGGAAGCCAATAGTTGAGATGAAGGACTGGAAAGTGCTGGGGGGCGGGCCATGGATCTATTTTATGCCACTCGCAAGCTTGTGGTCTCAATACAGTACGTGTGTGTATATTTTGACTTTGTCGTACAGTAAATTACCAAACAGTCTTCACGAATCGTTGCAGATTCCGAGGCCTGATCAGATTAACGAGGGTATCGTGCACAAATCTTGCAAGCACCCAGTGGGCACAGCGCGATATTGCGCGGGGCTGGTAGTGGGACGGGACAGTATCATGAAGATCAACATAAACCGAACCCTGTTGTACGTGTTGGCGTGGCTGGCCGCTGCGGCGCTGGCCCTGATGTTTGCCGCTGTCTCGCCCAATGAACCGAGTGTCATGGGCCAACTGCCCGCTCAGTTGTCGCAGACCTAGCTGCGCCGGTCCGCGCACATCAAAGGGCTGCGGATGCCGATGCTGAACGGACCCGGTAGCCCCGACCAGCCGCGTCCTTAAAGTTGCTCGGCGGTACCCAAGGTGAAATAAAACGTGGCGCCCTGGCTGGGTGCAGAGTGCGCCCAGACTCTGCCGCCGTGGCGCGACACGATGCGCTGCACCGTCGTCAGGCCGATGCCGGTGCCGGCGAATTCGGCTGGTGAATGCAGTCTTTGAAACGCGCCAAAGAGTTTTTCTGCATAAGCCATGTCAAAACCCGCACCCTTGTCGCGTACAAAGTAAACCATCTCGTCGCTGTCTTGCTGTTCACGACCAAAGCGAATGTCGGTGCACTTTTCACGGTTGCTGAATTTCCACGCATTACCCAGCAGGTTATCAAGCACCTGATTGAGGAGCCGTGGATCGCCTTGGGTCACCAGGCCGGGCTCGACGTGCAGCCGCACCGCGCGCTTGGGCTCACGCTCCTGGTAGGTTTTAAGCAAGGCCTCTGCCATGGCACTTAAATTGGCAGGCTCCCACTTCAGGTCGGTGCGCGAGACCCGTGCCAGCGACAACATGGCATCAATCAGCTCCCCCATCTGCGACACACCGGCACGGATGCGCGACAGGTAGTGCAGGCTTTGCGCGGCAGCCTCGGTCTGCAGTCCTTTGCCTATGCTTTTTTCCAACAAATTGCTGAAGCCATCGACCGAGCTCAAGGGCGTGCGCAGGTCATGCGACACCGAATAAGAAAACGCTTCCAGCTGCTTGTTAGCGAACTCCAGCTGCTCGGTTCGCCTTTGCACGCGCTCTTCCAGGCTGGCATTGAGTTGAAGGATTTCCTGTTCGACCAGCTTGCGCTTTCGGATGTCGGTGTTGACACACATCACACCGCTGGGCTTGCCTTGCGGGTCGCGCAAAACTGTTGAGCGCGCCTCGATGATCACGACCGAGCCGTCCCGGGCAATTTGTTCGAGTTCGCCGGTCCAGTCCGCATCCGTGGCCATGATTTCCCGCGTGGCCCTGGCCAATATCTCGGGGCTGCCGTACATCTGCTGGTCCATGGTTTTGCCGAGGACTTCCTCGGCTGACCAGCCGTACAGGCGCTCGGCGCTTTTGTTCCAGTAGCGTATGGTGCCGTCGAGATTGCGAACGATGATCACGTCCTGCGCCCGATCGAGCAGCGAGGCCTGCTCGCGCACAATGGCCGCAGCGGCCTGCGCAGCGTCCTCACTGCGCTTGCGCTCGACCCGGGCACGCAAGCTGCTGATGCCAAAGGCCAGGTTGTCGGCCAGCTCCTGCATCAGGCTCATTTCGCCGATAGAAAAATTCTGCGCGGTACTGTCAAAGAGGGTGATCACACCAAAAACCTGATGCTCGCCACGCAAGGGCAAACAGATGGCGCTGTGGTAGCCGCGCGCGAGTGCGGCGGCTTTCAGGGTGAACGAGCCGTCTGCGTTGGGGATATCGCCATACTGGATGGGCATGGCGCTGCGAACCGCCCGTGCGGCGGGGCCCTGGCCGCCGACCGAATGCTCCGACCAGCTCAGTTGCGCGGAAGAAAGATAGCCTAGCTCTTCCCCAGCATGCGCCATCGGCTTGATGGTGCGCGCCTCGTCCTGCAGTGCATAACCCACCCAGGCCATGCGGTATTTGCCGATGTCTACCGCCACGCCGCAGACCGCCGTCAACAAGCTGGATTCGTCTTCGGCCTTCTGAATCGCTATGGCGGTACGACTGAGCATCTGCAGCGCGCGGTTGGTGCCGGCCAGCTCAACGTCGGCCATTTTTCGGTCGGTTACGTCCCGCGCCGTACCCACCACGCGCCTGAGTTCGCCGTTATTGTTGAGAACCGGGTAAGAGTTGTCGCGAATCCAGCGTGTCTGACCATCAGACGAGACGATGCGGTATTCGACATCGGCCGGCTGCTTGGCGCGAACCAAGGCATCGGCGCGCAACAAAATAGCCTTGTCGTCGGGCAACACCGCGTCCAGATAGGAATTGGGCCGGGCATACAGGCTGTCGCAACTCTGACCCCATACTTTCTCATAGCCCGGGCTGATGTAGAGCATGGTGCCGGTGGTGACATCCACGTTGTAAAACACGTCCTGAATGTTTTCTGCCATTTCGCGAAAACGTCTTTCGCTGCTCACCAGCGCCTGCTCTGCGCGATGGCGCTCCAGGGCGATCAGCGCCAAGCGGCTGGCGATCTCCATCAGCTCAAGATGCTGTGGTTTGGGACTGCCTGGTTCATGGTGGTAGATGGCAAAGGTGGCGAGCACCTCGCCATCGGCAGACAACACCGGCGTAGACCAACAGGACCCCAGGCGGTAAGCCGCAGCGATGGTCTGAAATTGTTTGGTCAGTGGATCGGTGGCAAGGTCGTTCACATACACCGGCTGTTTGCGGTGGGCCGCCGAGCCGCAGCAGCCACCGCCCTCTCCCACCACCAGTCCCTCAATTTGCTGAATGAAATGCTCAGGTAAGCCGACTGTCGCACCATGGCGCAATTGGCCGTCTTTGACCAGCAATACCGAGCACAAACTTCCTGGGTCGCGGCTTTCAATCAGTTGCACAATCGCTTCGAGCGACCGGTTCAGGGGCACGCCGCGCGCGATCAGCGCCAGCACCTCCTGCTGTTCACGCACAAAACTTTCTGCCGCCTTGAGGTCCGTGATGTCGTTGAAGACGGTCACTGCACCAATCAGCTCGCCGGCCGCATCCCGCAAAGGCCTGGCGCTGACACGCAAAATCCGGTCGCTTCGTCCCGGCCTGCGCGCCAACATATCCCAGTTTTCGGTAGTGATGCCTTGCATGGCCTTTTTCAGGGGCCGGTCGTCCTTGGGGTAAAAGGATTTCCCGTCAGGCGTCAGGACCTCGTGGTGCTGGCGCCAGTCGTCAAACGTGGTGCCCAGCTGGGGGATGGGGAAAAACTTTTCCACTGTGTTGTTGAAGAGCATAAAGTGGCCGGTCTGATCAACCACCAGCACACCTTCACCCAGACTGTTGACAATCAGGTCCAGCAACGCGCGTTGCTTGTTGACCCGCAGCAAGGCATTGTCGATTTCAGTCCCGCGGGTCTGCAGTGCCTCGGCCATCCGGTTGAAGGAGGCGCCGATTTCACCCAGTTCGCCCAGATACTGCGGGCCCATCTGTACACGCGCAGACAAATTTCCGTTAGCCACCTCGCCGGCTTGTTTCAGAATTGCCTGCGCCGGTTGCACGATCAGTCTGCCGCCCAACCACCAGGCGCAGCCCACCCCGAAAGTCGTCATGACCAGCAGTGCTGCCAGGGTGACCAAAAAAGCCTCCCGCGGCCCCGCAGTCACCGCATGACGCGGCACGCTCATGGCCACCCACATGCCAGCATCTGACGAACCACCCACTGGCGCGTAGGCATAAATGCGCTCGATGCCTTCGGCGTCGACCACTTCCTGAATACCTGTGCGGCGGTCCTTGATGGCCGCCAGCACCCGGGCATCACGCTCAGGGCTGCCTTGAAACTGATCGACCGGCATCCCGTGGGTGGCGAGTATCGTGCTGCGCGCGTCCAGCACCCTCAGCTGGGCGCCGTCAGCGAGCTGGTTTTCGTTCAAGGCGGTTGCCATGGCCGCGACATCCAGTGTTGCAAAGGCAACGCCGTTCATGCGGCCGTTAGCACCGTACACCGGCACACCAAAACCAATTACGTTGCGCCGCGTGATGGTGCCAACGACCATCTCGCCAATTGAAAATTTTTGTGTCGCCAGCACCAGTTTGAAAAAAGCCCGGTCGCTGTAATCAATCCGCGCAATCGAATCGAGCGCCTGACAGCTGATTCGGCCACTGAGATCCAGCACACCCAGATTGGTGAAGCTGGCATTTTGTGCCTGCAGGTTTTTGAGGTAATCCGCACACAGCGCAATACTGGGGTCCTTGATCGACGGACCATTGGCCATGTCGCCCAACAACTGCGCCACCCTTTCGACCAGTAGGCGCTGGTTCAATGCCGCCAGCAAAACCTGCGCTTGCAGCTTGTCGCGAGCTTGCGCCAGCGCTGCCTCCTGGTCTTTTGCGGCCGAATAGGCAAACAGGCCACACAGCGGCAACAGGGCGATCAGCACTAATAGCACCAGACGATAGCGAAGTCCCCCCCAATATTGCATCCGCGTTACCCTTGATTTTTTGAATCGACGCAGAGCCAGATCTACCGCCGAGCCCAGCAGTATCGGCAAAGTGTGCTTTTTTGTAAATGGCGGGTTGTACCAATAGGTTGCTGCGTTGGCGGCAACTCATAGTCATCCTACATGCCCTGTTGGTTCTTGATAGTGGCTGTCCTACACGCATCCACCCAAAAATCGGCGTATTCTATGTTGCAGTGCAGCATTTTGCTGCCGGATTGGAAAACGATGCCTAATTTATTGACCGAGATGCTTAGCAAAGCCACCCGCCTCACCCGCATGGGGCAACTGATGGAAGCCACGGAACTGATTCAGCGGCTCCTGAAGAAACCGGTGGTCGAGCGGACGTCACAGCAGCCTGCCGCCAACGACCCGGTGCAGCGCCTCCCCGCGCCTGTGGAGGCGGAACGCCCCAACCCGCATCTGGAGCCGCAAGAGTCGCCTGACCTCTTCCCTGAGACGCTGGTGCAGCCCGAGGCGCTGCAACCGGCGCAGTTCACCGAAGGCGAATTCAGCTTTGACGGCATGGTCTACCCCTATCGGCTGTTCGTGCCGACCCGACCGCTGGCTTCATCGGACAAGACCGGCTACATGCCGCTGATCGTGCTGTTGCACGGTTGCACGCAAGATGCCGAGGACTTTGCCCTTGGCACCGACATGAATGCACTGGCCGAGCAGCGGCAGTGCATAGTGCTTTACCCCGAGCAGAGCAGCCAGGCCAACGTCCGACGCTGCTGGAATTGGTTCGAGCCCGGCCACCAGCAGCGCGGCCGCGGTGAGCCCGGCATGATTGCCGCCATGACTCAGCAGGTGCTTGACACGCATCCTGACGCTGACGCCAGCCGGGTCTACATCGCCGGGCTGTCTGCCGGAGGTGCCATGGCTGCCGTGGTGGCAGGTCTGCACCCCGACAGGTATGCCGCAGTCGGGGTGCATTCCGGTTTACCTGCCGGCGCTGCGAGAGACCTCGCCTCAGCCTTCAATGCGATGCGAAAAGGCGCCCCCGGACAGGCTTCACCGCCCCTGCCGACCATTGTGTTTCACGGCACGGCAGACCAGACTGTGCATCCGGACAATGGCCAATACCTCAGTGATGCCGCGCAGGCCGCCTTCTTGGCATCGGGGGTGTCGCTGACCGAGCGCCGACGTGACATCCGGGAGCCTGGTGAAGCACTCGCCGAGCGCATCAGCTACGACACCGATGGTGGTCCGTCTTATGTCGAGTACTGGCGGGTCGACGAGGGACCGCACGCCTGGTCCGGCGGCAAGGCGGCGGGCAGCTTCACGGCACCCGACGGGCCGGCTGCCTCGGCCGCCATGCTGACGTTTTTTCTGCAGCATCGCCAGCGCGGCGCTACCTAGCGCGGGGGTTTAAGGCACCTGGACCGGCGGCACCGTGGCTTTGACGCCGCGCAGCGGGCTGACCGCACGCGGCTGACCGACTCGCTCGGCCATCCAGCGCAGGAGGTCCAGCCACATCTGACGCATTTCGGCATCGAGCGGGGTGCGCATCGCGTTCGGCAGTTCAATGGTCACCACCGGGATGCCTTTGTGCATGCCGCCGTAATTGCCCAAAGAGCCTGGGAAAATGCCCACTTGGTCCAGATAAAGACGGCCCAGTTTGGAAGGTGGAACAAAGCCCTCTTTAGCCGGACTGTCAAAATCCAGCACGCCGTACGGCGCGTGAATGCTGACGATCAATTGCGGCTTGAAGCGCTCGATCTCATCGACCAGAAACGCCGACTCCGGCTCGGACAGCGCCCGGCCACCAGGATAACGACGCGGGTCTTTGCCGGTGCGATTTTCCCAATACTTGTTAGCATCCCTATCCCAGTTAGGCGTCGGGAAATTCCGGTTCAGATCCACGCCGCGGGCATTGACCCGCTGCGGCGGCCGTTGAAACAGACCATCCGGATTGAGAGCGGGAATAAAGCGCCAATGAACCGCCTGCGGCATGTCAGCGGGTGGCTGACCGGCCAGGCCTATCCAGTGCAGCACCAGCGACGCCGACGACAGCTCGTCACCATGAATGCCGCCTACCACCAGTACCCGCAGTGAAGGGTTTTCGGCTTTGATGTCACGCACCCAAAGGGCGCGACCATTGACCGAGCGGGCGCTCGCCGCCTCCAGCCGCGCGGATTCGCACAATGCCCGCTTGACATTCGGCAACCGGACTGCAAACTCGTCGCAGGGCATGGCTGCCCAGGCCGCATGAGCCATTCCGACACACCCCAAAATAACCAAGGCACGAGGCCAGCATTGCATGGCCTGGAGTTTACCCGGCACCTCGGCACCACCCGCCCGATGCACCGGCGGCCTACTGCAGTTAAATTACCACCATGCCAACTTCTACCCATGACCTGCCGGACCCGCGCCCCCAAGCCAGGCAACCGAGTTTTACTGCGCGTGAGTTTCGGGCCTCACTGGGGATGTTTGCCACGGGCGTGACCATCGTGACGGCACGCGCGGCGACCGGAGAGCTGATTGGCCTGACCGCCAATTCGTTCAACTCCGTATCCATGAGTCCGCCGCTGGTGTTGTGGAGCCTGTCCCAATCAGCCAGCTCGTTGGCAGCCCTCAGCGCGGGTTCGCACTACGCCATCAATATTCTGGCCGCCGACCAGAAAGAACTGGCTGAACGCTTTGCCGGAAAGCGCGAAGGGCGTTGGCTAGACGTGCCGTTTACAGAAGGCACCGGCGGAGCGCCGCTGCTCGACGGGGCAGCCGCCAGTTTTGAATGCTTCAACCGCAGCCGCTACCAGGAAGGCGACCACGTGATCTTTGTGGGTGAGGTGGAACGCTGTAGCCAGCGCGCCAATGCCGCGCCTTTGCTGTTTCACGGCGGCCGGTTTTATACCGAACATCCGTTATAGGGCCTGGATTTGCGTGGCGGGTCAACCCTGCGGCCGGGAGAATTCAGCCAGCGTTATCCTGGACTTTGGCGAGGGCGGCCTGGGTTTCAGCCAGCTGTTGCTCCAATTCTGACCGCTGGTCGATTTCCTGCTCCAGCAACTGGTTGACTTGCGCCAACTCGACTGCTGTGTCTTGAATCCGATTTTCCAGCTCGTCGGTTTTTTGCAGCGCCTGAGCGACCTCACCCGTTTGTACTTCGCCCGGAATTTCCTGCTTGAGTACCGTGTTGATGACCAGCAATTCAGCCGCTGACTGGGCTACGGTTTCCTTGGCGATTTCGTTCTGGTCGAGCGCCCGCTCAAGCGGCGTGCTGGGAGCAGTGGGTAGGTCAGTGGTCAGCTGGGGCATGGTTTTAGCCTTCATGAAATAACAGATTCAGGATGTGACAGCAGCCCGAAACTTCGGGCGACGTCCGGGCGGCTTGGAGAAGCGACCACAGCCGCCAAATTAGGGTGGTGGGACCTGCTGCTCTGCATAATAGTTCACCTGTGTCAGCGTTGTGTCAAGTGGCCACTCGACGGTGCGCTGTCGCCACCCCATTTACTCACCCCGTCAACTATCCCCTCACCATGCCCATCTGGAAAAAACCGATCTCCGTCGCCTTACTCACGGCATCCAACAGCCAGTGTGCGGTGTCCCACCTGGGCATTGAGTTTTTGGAAGTGGGTGATAACTTCATCCGTGCGCGCGTGCCAGTCGACCACCGCACGGTCCAGCCCTACGGACTGTTGCACGGCGGGGTGTCGGTGGTGCTGGCAGAGACCCTGGGGTCCTGCGGCGCAGCCTATGCGGCTCCCGAAGGCCACCGCGTGGTGGGGCTGGACATCAACGCCAACCACCTCAAAGGTGCGACCAGCGGCTGGGTCACCGGCGTCACCCGCCCGCTTCACGTCGGGCGCAGCACGCAAGTCTGGCAGATCGAGCTCACCAACGATGCTGGCGAGATGACTTGCGTGTCGCGCATCACGATGGCGGTGTTGCAGCCGCCTTGACCCCTGGTGCGGGCATTTTTGTAATGTTTCAAGAGTTGAGCCCCCGTGTAGATTGCCTGTGCTGCTATCATTTTTTTCTACGTCAAGCCATGAACTTTTGCCACGCCCCGGCAATCCATCCTGACCATGAAACCTATTTCCTCTCCCTTCGTTGCTGCCTTGGTCGCTGCCTGCCTGGCTGCGGGCTCAGCCTGGTCACAAACGCTCTCCACTCCCATCGCGTCGGCAGAATCATCGGCCCCAAGCGGTCCGCGTGCACTGGCAGCAGGTGAGGTGGCCAATGCACTGCGCCAGGGCGGATATGTCATCTACTTCCGCCATACCGCGACCGATTTTTCGAAAAATGACGCCGCGTCGACCAGCTACGGCGACTGCAGCAACCAGCGTCTGCTGTCGCCAGCGGGCCAGGCCACCGCCGCCAGCATTGGTCGTCAGATCGGCGCGCTCAAACTGCCGGTGACCGAGGTGCTGGCCAGCCCGATGTGCCGCACGATGGACACCGCCCAGCGCATGTTTGGCCGCGCCACACCCCAGCCTGACATGCGTGAGGGCGAAACCGGTGGCATTGGCGCAGGTGGCGATTACCCAGGTCTCAAACAGTTGCTGGCCAAGCCGGTAACCGCCGGCAGCAACCGGTGGATGGTCGGGCATGGCTCTCCGTTTCGCGCGATTGCCGGCGCACCGCATCTGGCAGAAGGTGAAGCGGCTGTGATTCGCCCCGAGGGCAGCCGCTGGACCGTGGTAGCGCGGGTGCTGCCAACAGACTGGGCCGCGCTGAAATGACCCGAACCGCTGGGTCGAGCCGCTGCAGAGCGTGGCGCCCAGTCGCCTGCATGGTTTGGGCCCTCGGTGTCTCAATGGCCTTGAGCGTATCGGCCCAGCCCCTGCCTGAGGCGGCTGCCGCACCCGCCATGGCCAGTGCCATGCGCAGCGCTGCAACTCAATTGCTGGCGGCCACCCCTGCACCGGATCGTGGGCAACTCGCCCTTCAGTTTGACGACAGCCTGCGCGCCGATTGGCACTACACGCCGCGCCGGCGTACAGGGCTGGCCTTCAAGGACATGACCGACGCCCAACGCGCAGCGGCCCGGGCGTTGCTGCAAGCACCGCTTAGCGCACGCGGGCTGGCACAGGTCGATGATGTGATGGCGCTGGAAGTGGTGTTGCGCGAACTGGAGTCCGGCTCGTCGCTGCGCGTGCCGCAAAACTACGCGGTGGCCTTGTATGGCACGCCGGAGCCCGACAAGGCCTGGGGCTGGCGCGTGGAGGGTCACCATTTGTCGCTGCATGTCACGCTCAATCGAGACGCGGTGGTCAGCACCCTGCCGCAGTTCATAGGCGCCAATCCTGCGCAGGTGCCAACAGGCATGCCGCACGGTCCCAAGGCTCTGAGCCGCGCCCTCGGGGCCGAGGAAGACGCGGCGCCGGCGCTGCTGGCCAGCTTGTCTGCCTCGCAGCGCTCGCAGGCCGTCATCAGCAACCAACCCTATGGCGACATCGTCAGCCGCAACGCAGCACAATCGAAGCCGCTCGACAAGGCGGGCATTGGCTTTACCGCCCTGAACGCTGAGCAACGTGAGGCCTTGCTCAGCCTGGCCAGCCAGTTCGCTGCCGGTCTCAAGCCCGCGCTGGCCGACGCTCGGATGCAGCGTGTGCGGTCGGGCGGTGTCGAGTCGCTGCAGTTTGCTTGGGTGGGTTCACTTGAAAAAGGCCAGGGCCACTACTTCCGGATTCAGGGTGCCACCTTTCTGATCGAGTACGACAACTCGGGCGGCAACCACATTCATAGCGTGTGGCGCGACTTTGACGGCGACTGGGGTCGCGATGTGCTGGCCGACCACTACCGGCGCGGGCGGCAGGGCCCTGCCAGCACGCGCTAGGTCCAGGTCTTGCGATAGCGGCTTTGCGAATCTGGAATGTGGGGGTTGTGACATTCCTGTCATAAACCAATGCTAGTCTGCTTGAGTGGCCCGTTGCCGCTTTCGTTTCAACCTCCAAACCGCCAGGTATCTCATCATGAATAAATTCCGCTCGCTTGCGCGCGCCTCATCCCTGTCCATCACTCTGTCACTGCCGCTATACACGTTGGGCCTGATGATCGCCATGCCCGCCACAGGCCAGACCCCAGCTGCCTTGTCGGCCACACCGGCCGCCGCAGATACCCTTTCACCGCAGCAGCTTGGCGGCGCGCTGAAGCAAGGCGGTTATGTGGTGTACCTGCGCCATGCGCTGACCGACACATCGCGCAACGACGCCAAGATGCAAAGCGACACCGATTGCGACAACCAGCGCGGCCTGTCAACTGCCGGTCGCAGCATGGCCAGCACCATGGGGCAGAACATCAAGGCGCTCAAGCTGCGTTCCCAAGAAGTGCTGTCCAGCCCGTTGTGCCGGACTATGGACACCGCCACCCTGGCCCTGGGTCAGGCCACCGCAACCAACGCGCTGCGTGAAATTGAAGGCCGGGACTATGCCCAGCTGCGCCGCCTGATGACTACGTCGGTTGCCAAGGGCAGCAACCGCTGGCTGGTCGGTCACGGCGCACCACTACGCCTGTCTGCCGGTGGCCCGCCGCTGGCCGAAGGCGAAGCCGTGGTGTTGCGGCCAACGGGCAGCAGCTGGACCGTTGTGGCCAGGTTGCAAGCCGCAGACTGGGCAAGTGTGAAGTAGGCAAGCGCCAAGCCCATGCACTTAAAGCGTATAGCGCTACTGATTAAATAGCAGCGGGCGGGCAAGCGGGCCTACCCGCTCAGCTACTCGGCTGAGCTGCTCGCCAAACGTTGACTCTTCCAGTACACGTCATCGCCGCCGTTCATGCGGTTGAGCACACGTGACAGCACAAAGAGCAAATCGCTCAATCGGTTGAGGTACTGGCGCGGTGAATCCTTGATGGCTTCAGCCAAGCCCAGTGCCACCACCGCGCGCTCGGCACGGCGCGCCACGGTGCGGCACACGTGGGCCTGCGACGCCGCACGGGAGCCAGCCGGCAGAATAAATTCCGCCAGACGCGGCAACTGCGCGTTGTAGTCCTGCAGTGCCGTGTCGAGCGCCGCCACAGCTTCGGGCTTGAGCAGCTCAAAACCGGGAATCGACAGCTCGCCGCCCAGGTTGAACAGCTGGTGCTGGACCTCGACCAGCAATTCACGCAGCGGCGCGGGCATCTCTTCACACAGCAGTAGGCCAATGTGTGAGTTCAGTTCATCCACTTCCCCCATGGCCTGGACCCGTAGACTGTCTTTGGAGACCCGGGTGTTGTCGCCCAGGCCAGTGGTGCCGTTGTCTCCGGTTCGGGTCGCGATTTGCGAGAGGCGGTTGGCCATGCAGTGCTCAGGTGAGTGGCTGTGAAAGCCCGATTTTCACCTGTTTTTCCCTGCCCGGCTCGACCGGGATTCTTCTCCCGCTAAAACTTGTACCCGACCCGGATCACGATATCTGTCGGATTGAGCTTGAGCCGGCCACGCGTCGTCGTGCCGATTCCCGCACCGGCGCCGGAAAACGTGGCGTCAGCGGACAAAGGAATATAGGAGATCGAACTGTTGATCGACCAGCGCTGGTCGATGTTGTAAATGATGCCGGCGTTGTAGATGGGCGCGAAAGACGAGCTGAGCGATGCACCGCCGCCGCCAAGTTGATTGACCAGCGGATCGGAAGTGTTGGCGCTGACATTTCTGAAGCTGGCGTAAGTGATGCCCAGGCCAAGGTAAGGCCGCCAGGTATCTGCCGGCGTATTGAAAAGGTATTTGGCGACCACTGCGGGCGTCAGAATCCGGGCGCTGGCCGCGGACGGCTTATCACCCGATGCCAGTCGAACATCCAGAGTCAGTTTTGGAGGAATACCGAGAGAAACCTCGGTTGCCAGATTGTCGGTGAACATATGCAGCCAGCTCAGCGACAACGTGTTGACGGCTTTGCTGCTGGCCGTCGCGCCGGCTGTCGCGGCATTGAATGGCACGGCTGCAGGACCGACCGAGTTCAGCCGACCGAGCGAGATGTCGGGCGCAATATTGGCAATCCCAACGCCTAAAACGTTGTCGCCGGCTTTTTGGGCATAACTACTGGTCGCCAGGCTCAGCAAGAGGACGCCGGCGGGAAGGTGGATTGAACGAAGCATTGGGGTCTCCTGTGAAGGGGTGGGTGGCGCGATGCACACGGTGGTTGACGGGGCTGTGCGAGCACCTGCCATCAGCATGCGCCCGCGTCAAACTGGCGACTATTCGGGTTCTTGCTACTGTGACATGAGCGCAACGCCTGGCAAGCCGTAAACTGTGGTTTCGACCCCTGGAGACCGTCATGAATGCACCCCTTCCCGCCCATCTTCTGCCGGAGATTGCCCAGCGTGAGACGCCGATGGCTTTGATCGAGGCGCTCAAAAGCCGCTTCGCTGCGCAATGCTCGACTGCGCTGGTGGTGCGAGAGCAGCACGGCAGAGACGAGTCGTCTTTTGCCTCGCCGCCGCCGGCTGCAGTGGTATTTGCCGAAAACACGCAGGATGTTGCGGATGCCGTCAAACTGGCGAGCCTGTACAAGGTGCCGGTGATTCCGTTTGGCGTCGGCACCTCGCTCGAAGGCCACCTGCTGGCTGTACAGGGCGGTATCAGCATCGACGTCAGCCGAATGAACAAGGTGCTGCACATCCATGCCGAAGACCTGACTGTTACCGTGCAGCCTGGCGTGACCCGCAAGCAGCTCAATGAGGCCGTCAAACACACCGGTTTATTTTTTCCGATTGATCCGGGTGCTGACGCGACGCTGGGCGGCATGAGCGCCACGCGCGCCAGCGGGACCAATGCCGTGCGCTACGGCACCATGCGCGAGAACGTGCTGGCGCTCGAAGTGGTGACGGCCAGAGGGGAAGTGATTCGCACCGGCACGCGCGCCAAGAAATCATCGGCTGGCTACGACCTGACGCGCCTGATGGTGGGGAGCGAAGGCACGCTGGGTGTCATCACCGAGGTCACCGTCAGGCTATATCCGCTGCCCGAGGCCATATCGGCGGCCATCTGTTCGTTTCCAACGATTGAAGCGGCAGTACGCACCACGATTGAAGTGATCCAGCTGGGTGTGCCGATCGCCCGGGTGGAACTGATTGACCACAACACAGTACGCATGGTCAACGCGCATTCCAAGCTCGATCTGCGCGAAGAGCCCCTGCTGCTGATGGAGTTTCATGGCTCACCCTCCAGCGTGAAGGAACAGGCTGAGCTGGTGCAGGAACTCGCCAGCAATCACGGCGGCAATGCCTTTGAATGGGCCAGTACGCCCGAAGAGCGCACGCGACTGTGGACGGCTCGGCACAACGCCTACTTTGCTGCGATTCAGTCCAAGCCCGGCTGCCGCGCCATTTCAACCGATACCTGCGTGCCCATCTCGCGCCTGGCAGACTGCCTGCTTGAATCCGTGGCAGAGGTGGACGCCAGCGGCATCCCGTACTTTCTGGTCGGCCATGTCGGTGACGGCAACTTCCACTTTGGTTACCTGATTGATCCGGCCATTCCTGCAGAACGTGAAGTGGCCGAATCGCTCAACCACAGGCTGGTGAGCCGCGCCTTGGCACTTGAAGGCACCTGTACCGGCGAGCACGGTGTGGGCCTGCACAAGATGGATTTTCTCGTGGCCGAGACTGGCGACGGCGCGGTCGACATGATGCGCGCCATCAAACGCGCACTCGACCCGCTCAACATCATGAATCCCGGGAAGATTTTTTCGCTTTAGCTTGAAGCTTTGGCGCGCTCGGTTTTCATCGCGCCGCGTATATTCATCGCCGCCAGAGCAAACTGCAGCACGATGAGTGCGGGCGCATTCGAGTGCCAGCCCCATAGTACCCAGAGCACATTGCTGAGCAGGAACAGCCAGAACCCGACATTGCGATGCGCTGCTTTTGACGAAGCGACCAGCCAACCCGCGGCGACCGTGACCGCCATCGCGGGCCACTGCAGAACGCCAAGCTCATCCATGCGCAAATCTTTTTTCCATGCGACATGATTGATGATGCCGGTCGCTTACAACCGAAACACAGGGCGCGAAGAAGCGTAGGACGGCTTCGGTCAGTCCACCACGGCAACGATTAGTAATCTGGCTTGCCGACACATCGGGTAAGCGCCCGCCCATGAAAAAAGCCGCTACCCAAAGGCAGCGGCTTGCTCTGACACGGGTCAGACCTTATCTCACGACTTCGGTCAGGCGCCGACCCAGGGAGACGGCGTAAGGTGCAGGCCGTGCCAGCAGAACCGGGTCAGCCGAAGGCTTGATACCTTTGGGCAAAACCAGCGGGCTGAAGGTGATCTTGTCGCAGGTGCCACCAGCTGTGGCCTCGACCTTGTCAATCACCAGCTTGCCGGCCGGCACCACTTTGCGGCTGTCTGGCCACATCTTGGTGGGGTCCGTCAACTGGTCTTCCTTTTCGGCCAGTTGCAGATTGAAGTCGAAAGCCACCGGCGCAGCGGCGACGCGCTTGCGTAGTTCATCGGCCAGAAATTCATCTGGCATGGCTTTGAGCTGCTCGTCGGTCAAACCAGCCTGGCCCGCCTCCGGTGCAAAATGCCAGCGCACAAACTGGCTTTCATTTTTGGCATTGACCAGCTCAAAGGCATTGGTGCTGAAATAGCTGACGCCGCCAAAGCTTGCGGGTATTGGCATTTTGGCCAGGTAAGCCGCCTGCAACGTGGTTTCGGGGTTGGCCTCGCTGAAAGCCTTAATTTTTTCTGCGTCGGGTTTGCCGGTTGCCGGGTCTGCGGTGCGGACCTGGACGAAAGGCACAAACAGTTCCGGCTTACCGACGAAATACATTGGCGTCGAAATGTTCGCGGTCATCCACTGCTCGCCACCTGGAATGCTGAACTGAAGCGCCAAAGCACGAACAGACCTGCTCTTGTCGCTGGTCTTTGGGTTGCCGCCGCCGACTGAAAACCGCGCCACGACCGGAACCTTGTCACCTTTGAACACTGCTGAGGAAGACAGGGACCGACCCACTGCGTTGCCCACAAAATAGCCGCTGGCGCAGAGGCCTTTGGCGTTGGCACGCCGGAACCCGGCATGCTTGCCGGCCAGTGCTTCGAGCGCATTAACTTGTGCCTCAGGCATGGAAGTTTGTGCCAAGGCGGTTACCGGCAGCAAATAGCTGCCAAAACCTGCGGCAACAGCCGCCAAAAGGAGTTTTTTCATCAGGAGTACCTTTACATCTGTGTGAGTTGGGGGTCGCGGGGCCGGGCCGGTTGGCCGAAGGTCCACAGCTTAGTCTGGCCAATTGCAAATTTCTTACGCTTGGCGCAACCGAGTGTCACTTTTTGAGAAAGTTTTTTTACCTGTGCCCGGTTTGGCAGGACCGCGCTACTTGGCGCCGCCCTGACCCCGCAATCGCTCGATCAAGCCATTGAGTTCATCCATCGACCCAAACTGGATCGCCAACTCGCCCATATCCTCGCGCCGGCCGTTCCGCTTGACCTGTTTTTTGACCCGCACTTCGCCCTCGGCCATCAACAAGTCGGCCAGCTCTTCTTCCACCCGCCGGGTGTCGCGCGATTTCTCTTTGGACTGTTTTTGCGGCTTCAGAGAGAACTCGGCGCTTAGTTTTTTAACCAGGCTTTCGGTCTCGCGCACCGACATTTTCTTGGCTGCAATCTGGTTGGCGGCAGTGATCTGCGCAGCCCGGTCCAGCGTAAGCAGCGCCCTGGCGTGGCCCATGTCAAGGTCGCCAGCCATCAGCATGGTCTGCACCGGGTCGGCCAGATTCAACAGGCGCAGCAAGTTGCTGGCAGCACTCCGAGAACGTCCCACAGCCTGCGCCGCCAATTCGTGAGTGAGCCCAAACTCTTTCACCAGCCTTTGCAGGCCGTGGGCTTCTTCCAGCGGGTTCAAGTCTTCGCGCTGGATATTTTCGATCAGCGCCATGGCGGCGGCCGACTCGTCTGGCACGTCGCGTACCAGCACCGGCACACTGTCGAGCCCGGCAATTTTGGCAGCGCGGAAGCGACGCTCACCGGCAATGATTTCGTATTTGCCGTCGTTAGCCCCGCTGGTCAGGCGTCGCACCAGAATCGGCTGCATGATGCCTTGTGCCTTAATCGACTCCGCCAGCTCGTACAGTGCGCCCTCGTCCATCCGGGTGCGGGGCTGGTACTGGCCTGGCACCATGTCCATCAGACGGAGCGAAGCGGGCAAACCGGGGCTGGTCAGGGTGGAGCCGTTGTTGGAATCGCTGGATTGACTCGCGGTAGGGCCCAGCAACGCTTCCAGTCCGCGGCCGAGTCCTTTTGGTTTTTTGGTGACCATCGGTGATTTGTCTTTCTTGGTTTAATTGTTTATCAGCTGCTGCAAGGTGTCATGCCCCTGCGGCCAATCGAGCAGCCCACTTTCTGAATTCAAGTGCCCGCCCTCGCCCAATGCAATCAATCGGGCGCCCCAGGCATCAGCCAACTGCTGGGCTCGCTTGGGGCCACAAAAAGGATCATCGCCAGATGCAATCAATACGCAGGAAAAAGGCAGTCGCTGCAGCGGTACCGGCGACCAGCCCGGAAGCATCTGGCGCAGGTCGGTACGGTCCGTGTCGGGCGGTGCCACCAGTAACGCGGCTTTGACGCGCGGAGTATTTTGGGAGTGCGCGGCCCACGCAGCGACCTGGATGCAGCCCAGGCTGTGCGCCACCAGCACCGCCGGCTCACTGCAGCCGAGCAGCACGTCTTCCAGCCGCGCAATCCAGTCACCCCGCAGCGGCCGCATCCAGTCGTGTTGCTCCACACGTGTATAGCCGTGCGCGGCTTCCCAGAGGCTTTGCCAGTGGTTGGGGCCACTGCTTTGCCAGCCGGGGAGAATCAGGACGTTTTGGGGGTTCATGCGCGGGGAAAAACTTGATTGCTATAGTTATAATAGCAATCAATGTGCTGGATATAGGGGCTAGAGCAGTATTTAAGGCTTGAAGTCACATCGCTTTGATACGCTGAACCATCTCTTCGGCAAAATGCACAAAGGCCTGGGCACCCTTCGAAGACGGGTCGAACACCACGCCGGGCAGGCCATAGCTGGGTGCCTCGGCCAACCGGACATTGCGCGGAATCACGGTGTTGAACACCTTGTCGCCAAAGTGCTGCTTGAGCTGGTCGCTGACCTGCTGCTGAAGTGTGATGCGCGGGTCAAACATGACGCGCAACAGCCCGATGATCTGCAGGTCTTTGTTCAAATTCGCATGCACTTGCTTGATAGTGTTGACCAGGTCGGTCAAGCCTTCGAGCGCAAAGTACTCGCATTGCATAGGCACGATCACACCGTGGGCGCAGCACAGACCATTCAAGGTCAGCATGCTGAGCGACGGCGGGCAGTCGATCAGCACAAAGTCATAGTCGGCCTGTGCCTCGGCTAAAGCGAGTTTGAGGCGTTTTTCACGCCGCTCGACATCGACCAGTTCAATTTCAGCACCGGCCAGCTCACGGTTGGCACCCAAAATGTCGAAGCTGCAACCTGCATCCAACAGCTTTTGGCTCTGCGTGCGCGCCTCAGCGATAGATGCCGATTCCAGCAACACGTCATACACCGTGAGCGCGAGCTTGCGCTTGTCGACGCCTGAGCCCATGGTAGCGTTGCCTTGCGGGTCCAGGTCAATCATCAGCACACGCTGGCCCACCTTAGCCAGACCAGCGGCGAGATTAACGGTGGTGGTGGTCTTGCCGACGCCGCCCTTCTGGTTTGCAACGCAAAAAATCTTAGCCATCAATTCTCAGTTCTTCTTGTTTGGAAAAGGCGCTTATTTTGAGAGCGCCAGCTTCAGACCAAAGCCGATTAAAAAGACGCCTGCCGCCTTGTTCAAAAAGCCCGACAGTCTGGGATGGGCGCGGATGCGCTCTGCGAGGTGATGGGTCAACAGGACAGACGTCAGTCCGTAGAAAAAGGTGATTACCGCAATCGTTGCCGCCATGAGCGCAAAGGTTTTCAAGCCCTGGTGCCGAGCCGGATCGACGAACAGCGGAAAGAAGGCCAGGTAAAAGACGATCGCTTTGGGATTGAGCAGGGTGATCAGGAGCGCCTGGCGAAAGTAATGCCGGGGCTTGATATGCAGAACCGGCGCGTCGCCAGCTTGGGCCAGCAGCATTTTGATGCCCAACCACGCCAGGTACACCGCACCGGCCCACTGCACGATGTGAAAGGCCTGGGGGTAAGCCACCATCATCGCGGACACACCGGCCACGGCAGCCCACAGCAGGACCTGGTCACCAGCGATCACTCCAAAGGTTGCACCTAATCCTCCGGCAATACCGCCCTTGCTGGTTGAGGTGATCAGCGCCAAGTTGCCAGGGCCAGGAACCAACAAAAACACGACGATGGCCAGGACAAAAGCACCGTAATCGGCAATTCCAGTGGTGGTGACAAATGATCCCAACTTGGAATTTCCTCAAAAGTAAGGACTTGAGTTTACGACAGGCGCAGCAAGGAAAAACGACACGAAACCGGTCAGGGCGACATTAAGCTTTTTTTCGCATCCAGACGATGCAACGGTCCGCCAGCAAGCCAGGAACCTCCAAGGGTTCCACGTGAAACACTTCAATCGCGGGCGACAGTACCGCCAACTCGTCGGTCGGCGGCTTTCCCTTCATGGCCATCCACACGCTTGTGGGCGATACGGCCTTGGAAGACCACGCGGTGAAATCGGCAAGTGAAGCGAACGCGCGTGAACAGACAAAATCAAACGGCTGGTCAATAGTCTCGACACGCGCATGCCGTGCAGCCAGATTGGGCAGCCTGAGTGACAGCGCGGCCTGTTGGATAAAAGCCGCTTTTTTGGCGACAGCATCGACACAGGTGACATCAACCATAGGGCAGCAAATGGCAATGATGACGCCTGGCAGGCCTGCGCCGGAACCGACGTCGAGCAGGTCGGCACGGCCATGTGCACCGGCACTTGCTAGTTGTTGCCGGAGCGGGTGGATGACAGCCAGGCTGTCGAGCAGGTGGTGGGTCAGCATATCGGCAGGGTCTCGCACAGCGGTCAGGTTGTAAACCTGGGTCCATCTGGCGATCAGCGCCTGGAAGTCCAGAAGCTGTTGGATTTGCGTGTCGTCGAGGTCAAGCGAGAGCGCGGCCAGACCCTGGCGCAGGGCTTGTTCAGTTTCGCTCATGCCTCGGTAGATTCAGAGGCTTTATGGGTCGAAGCCTCCACCGTGGGCGCAACGTTCTTCCAAAGATTTTTTTTCAGATGTACCAGCAACAGTGACACCGTGGCGGGCGTGACGCCCGAGATACGTGACGCCAGACCGAGCGTTTCAGGTCGATGCTTATTGAGGGTTTGCCTAGCCTCATAGCTCAGCGCCTGCACTTGCAGGTAGTCCAAGTCAGCGGGCAGCTTGAGGTTTTCATAATGCGCGGCGCGTTCGACCTCGACTTTTTGAAGGTCGATATAGCCCGCGTACTTCGCGGTGATTTCGATCTGCTCGATCACGCTCCTGGCCATCTCGGATGGCAAGGCGGTTTCACGTGAAACATTCGTATCACCAAGCTGGATGTCTGGGTTGGCGTGTTTGCCCTCATGCAGCGACATCAGCCCGGCGTAGCTCACATCCGGGCGGCGCAGAAGGTCGGCCAAGTTGTACTCGCGCTCGACGGCTTTCCCGAGCACACGCTCAGCCTCGGCGGCAGGCAGGTTTTGCGGGTTCACCCAGATGCTGCGCAGCCGTTCTGTTTCACGTGAAACAGCGTCACGCTTGCGATTGAAAGCATTCCAGCGGGCGTCGTCTACCAGGCCCAGTTCGCGGCCTTTTTCGGTCAGGCGCATGTCGGCGTTGTCTTCTCGTAGCATCAACCGGAACTCGGCCCGGCTGGTGAACATGCGGTAGGGCTCAGTCACGCCCTTGGTGATCAGGTCGTCGACCAGCACGCCCAGATAGGCCTGGTCGCGTCCGGGCAGCCAGCTCCCTTTTTCCTGACACTGCAGCGCGGCATTGATGCCGGCGAATAGGCCCTGCGCAGCCGCCTCTTCATAACCGGTGGTGCCATTGATCTGACCGGCAAAAAACAGGCCGCCAATCGCGCGGGTTTCGAAACTCGACTTCAGTGCGCGCGGGTCGAAGTAGTCGTATTCAATGGCATACCCGGGCCGCAGTATGTGTGCGTTCTCCATGCCCGCCATGGTGCGCACCAATTCATATTGAATATCAAACGGGAGGCTGGTCGATATGCCGTTGGGGTAAATCTCATGCGTCGTCAGCCCCTCGGGCTCCAGAAAAATCTGGTGGCTTTCCTTGTCGGCAAAGCGGTTGATCTTGTCTTCCACGCTCGGACAATAGCGCGGGCCCACCCCGTCGATCTTGCCGGTGAACATCGGGCTGCGGTCAAAGCCCGAGCGGATGATCTCGTGCGTGCGGGCATTGGTGTGGGTGATGTGGCACGGCACCTGCTGCGGGTGCGGGATGGCGCCGCCCATGAAGCTGAACACAGGCACCGGCCCCTCGGTTCCGCCGCGCATTCCATCGCCGGGCTGCGGTGTGCATTTTGAAAAGTCGATCGTGCGACCGTCGATGCGCGGCGGCGTGCCGGTTTTCAGCCGGCCCTGCGGCAGCTGGAGTTCTTTGAGCCGGGCGCTGAGCGACACCGCAGGCGGGTCGCCCGCCCGGCCGGCCGCGTAGTTCTTCAAGCCGATATGAATCTTCCCGTCCAGGAACGTCCCGGCCGTTAGCACCACCGTGCGCGACCGGAACTTGATGCCGACCTGCGTCACTGCACCAACCACGCGGTCGCCTTCCACCATCAAATCATCGACAGCCTGCTGGAACAACCACAGGTTTGGCTGGTTCTCCAGCTTGCGGCGAATCGCGGCCTTGTACAAAATGCGATCGGCCTGCGCCCGGGTGGCGCGCACGGCGGGGCCTTTGGAGCTGTTCAGGATACGAAACTGAATGCCGCCCTCGTCGGTGGCCAGCGCCATCGCGCCGCCCATCGCATCGACTTCCTTGACCAGATGACCCTTGCCGATGCCGCCGATAGACGGGTTGCAGCTCATCTGGCCAAGGGTTTCAATGTTGTGGGTCAGCAGCAGGGTTTTACAACCCATGCGGGCAGCGGCGAGCGCGGCTTCGGTGCCGGCATGGCCACCACCGACCACGATCACATCAAATTCTTGCGGGTAAAACATGTCACGCTTTCAAAAGCACCTTTAACGCGGCGCAGGTAAATTCAGGCGGTAATCAGCTCGGTTCTCAAGCCTACGGCTTCAGCCGCCAGGGCTTGTCGGCGGTCAGCCGTGACAAACAGATCAACCCGCGCAGCCTGCGCGGTACCGATGTGCAGAGCATCCATCGCCCGCAAACGGCTTTTTTCCATGGCAGAGATCGAGTGCGCTTCCACCTGCGCGTC
>JANOLL010000128.1:0-2046 GCA_031419775.1 Polaromonas sp.
AATCCATGCCACCCCATCCGCCCCGTCATTTTTCGATGCTGCGCGACTTTCACCTGGCCGATTTTTTCACGCTTGGCAATGCCAGCTGCGGAATGGGCGGCGTCTTGTTCGCCTTGCTGTACATGCAGACGCAACTGCCGGTTCACTTTTTTGCTGCGGCTGCCATGGCGCCCGCCGCGTTCATCTTCGACGTGCTGGACGGAAAAATTGCGCGGGCGCGACACCAGAATTCGGCGCTCGGGCGCGAACTCGATTCACTGGCGGATGTGGTTTCCTTCGGTGTAGCGCCTGCTGCGCTGGCCTTTGCGGCGGGCATGCAGGGCGGATGGGATGCTGCGGTGCTGATTTATTTTGTTTGCTGCGGTGTCAGTCGGCTGGCCCGCTACAACGTCACGGCCGAGTCGCTGTCGGCCGACAGCGGCAAGGTGCGCTATTTTGAGGGGACGCCGATTCCGACCAGTGTGCTGCTGACGGCACTGCTGGCGATTGCAGCCTGGCAAGGGCGCGTTGGCAATGATTTGTACGGCGGCGTCATCGCCTTCGGGCCCTGGCAGCTGCATCCGGCAGTGTTGTTGTTCCTGCTCTCGGGCAGTTTGATGATCAGCAAAACGCTGCGTATTCCCAAGCTCTGATGGGGCCCGGCACGCGCCCATTGCATTTAGCCAGCTGTCTTTACCGTTATTTGAAAATCACCGTTTTGTGCCCGTTTAAAAGCACACGGTGTTCGCTGTGCCATTTGACGGCTCGCGCCAGCACCTGGCTTTCCGTGTCCCGCCCCATGGCAGTCAGGTCTTCGACGGTTTTGGCATGGTCGACGCGTGCCACGTCCTGCTCGATGATCGGTCCTTCATCCAGGTCGGCCGTCACGTAGTGAGCGGTTGCGCCAATCAGTTTCACGCCCCGGTCATGCGCCTGGTAGTAGGGCTTGGCGCCCTTGAAGCTGGGCAAAAACGAGTGGTGGATATTAATGGCGCGTCCCGACAGATTCCTGCATAAATCGTCGGACAGAATTTGCATGTAGCGCGCCAGCACCACCAGCTCGGCCTGTTCTGACTCGATGATCTCCAACTGTCTGGCTTCTACTTGGGCTTTGTTATCGGCCGTGACTGGCAAGTGGTGAAACGGTATGTGGTAGCTGGCCGCGAGTTGAGAAAACTCGCGGTGGTTCGAAACAATGGCGCGCACTTCAATCGGAAGCAGTCTCGATTGGCACCTGAACAACAAATCGTTCAGGCAATGCCCTTCCTTGCTGACCAGGATCACTGTGCGCATCGGCTGCGTGGTGGCATGCAGTTTCCAGCGCATGCCAAACGGTTCTGCAAAAGTTGTGAGTTGATGCGTCAGCTCGGCATGACTGGATTGATCGCAGGCAAATTGAACGCGCATGAAAAACAGGCCCGTGTCAGGGTCGTTGTACTGTGCGGCTTCTTCAATATTGCCTCCGTTTTGCAACAGGAATCCGGAGACGGCGTGGACAATGCCCCTGCGGTCGGCGCAGGATAGTGTGAGGATAAAAACGTTCGGCATAAAACCGGAATTGTCGCAGGTGGCATCGCGCCGGGGGCACGGTCCGATTTTTTCGAAGCCGCAACAAGCCGCAACTAGCCACGGTGCCAAAATGGCGTGTGGCCGTACCCGGGTACGGATCGTTCACCCCACCGCAGGAGACCGTCATGGCCTATCAAGAATTCAACATGGACCACCAATGGCTGCCGTTCACGCCCAATCGCAGCTTTAAAAAGGATCCACGCGTTTTTGTGGCAGCAGAAGGCATGTACTTCACCACCCATGACGGCAAGCAGGTTCTGGACGGAATATCCAGTTTGTGGTGTGTGGGTGCGGGTCACAAGCGCCCGCAGATCAATGAAGCGATCAAAAAGCAGCTGGACACGCTGGACTACGCCACCGCCTTTCAGGCCAGCAACGACCAGGCGTTCAAGGCGGCTGAAATGATCGCCAACATGGCCCCCGGCGATCTGAACAAGGTGCTGTTCTGCAATTCAGGTTCCGAAGCTGCCGATACCTCCATGAAGGTGGCCCTGGCCT
>JANOLL010000129.1:0-1630 GCA_031419775.1 Polaromonas sp.
CTGAGTAAATCAGCCAACAAGGCATGGGGCAGCGCAAACTGGGTCATGATGGGGCGCAGGGTGTCAAATACCGCTGGCCAGCGTCCGGAAGTGGGCCAGCCGTTGGCGCAGGCCATCAAATCGGCGCGATAGGCCGTCAGCGCCTCGAGCCGGGCTGCTTGGGACGCGTCACCTTCATCGGCCAAGTCATCGGCCGTGCGTGCGAACCAATAAATCGCAGCAATGGCAGGCCGCAGGCGGGCCGGGCAAAGGAGGGAGGCTACCGGAAAGTTTTCATAGTGACCCACCCCATGCATAGCGCCACCGCTGGCTTGATTCATGCGGACGATTGTCGCTTGACAAAGCTTAAGGTTTACCCTAAGTTCCCGACCAATCCGTTATTAACAGATTTCCCTTGATGCCACTGCAGACGGCAACGAGGCGGTCGTCGCGGCTGGATTGCAACCGGGCATGCTGGTGGTGAGCGCTGGCGTACATGTCCTGTCGCCTGGGCAAAAAGTCACCTCTTGTCAGCAAAAAGCAAGCCCAGCCAGTGTTAATGCTGCACCAACTGCTATTTATTAAGTAGCAGGCAACGCTGCTTTGGTCCGGCTTGCCGCATCGGCTGCCGCCGCAAGATAGGGCCGTCATGCCGGAGATTTCAAATCTTGCCGGTTCTAACCTGTCCAGATGGGCACTGGACCACCCGACGCTGACGAGATATTTAATGGTCGTGCTGCTGATGTTGGGGTTTGTGTCGTATTTCCAGCTCGGACAGGACGAAGACCCGCCATTTACCTTTCGCGCCATGGTGGTGATTGAGGCCGTGGTGATTGTGCTGGCGGTCAGCTACATCAGCCTGGGTGTTCACCCGCGTCACCATTCCGGCGCCTCCCCTCTACCCTGGTGGCGGCGCTATTACATCGATATCCGGCCAGGCCTGGTGGTGGGAATCACAATCCCCCTGGTGCTGGGCGTCACGCTCTTGGCGATGCTTTATTTTGGAATCGGCTTGCACAAAATTTCGCTCGGCTCGCTGATCATCGCGCTCGGGCTGCTGGTGGACGACGCCATCATTGCTGTAGAGATGATGGTGCGTAAGATGGAAGAGGGCTACGACAGGGTGCCTGCAGCCACCTTTGCCTATGAAGTCACCGCGATGCCCATGCTGACGGGCACCTTGATCACCGCCGCTGGTTTCTACCCATTGGTATGGCCAAGTCCGTTACCGGCGAGTACACCTTTGCGATCTTCGCGGTCACGGTGATCGCGCTGGTGCTCAGCCGGTGGATTTCGGTGTATTTCGTGCCCTACCTGGGAACGCGCTTGCTCAGAACGCCGGATCATGTACGGGAAAGAAAGCCAGGGTCGGACGAGTACGAACAGCACGATCAGCCGGGGCTGTATGACTCGGCGTGCTACAACGCGTTTCGCAAGGCCGTTAACGGCTGCGTGAAATAGTGAGTACCTGGGTTGGATCCAGCGTGCCGCGTTTTTACCTGCCGCTGGACCAGGTCTTTCCGCAAACCAATGTGTGCCAATTAATTGTGTTGCCACAGGACCTGAAAGTGCGGGAGTCGCTTCGCGGTCGCTTGCCCACTTTGATGGCGCAGGAGTTCCCGGAGGTCCGCGCCCGCATCAAGTTACTGCC
>JANOLL010000130.1:0-1540 GCA_031419775.1 Polaromonas sp.
ATCACGCGGGAGCAGCGTCTAGAGATGCCCGCACGGTTCAGTTTTACCTATCTAAAAACCGGCAGCGACTGGCTCATTGTGGACCACCATTCGTCCTGGGTTCCGGGCTCCCATGCGCCAGCAGGTCCAGAATCAGTCGCCAATGGGCAGCGTCCACCGGCGTGATTGACAGGCGGCTCCCTTTTTTCAGAACCAGCAGTTCCCTGAGCGCCGCGGTGGCGCGCAACTCGGTCAAGCCGAGCAGGCGTGTCTTGTGCAGCACTCGCACATCCACCAGCTGCCAGCGCGGCGCAGCCAGATTTGATTTGGCGTCGAAATAGGGTGATGCCCTGTCAAACTGGGTCGGATCAGGATAGGGCGTGGACGCTACCTGCGCCACACCGACGATGCCTGGCGCGGCGCAACTGGAGTGGTAGAACAGTACCCCGTCGCCGACGCGCATCGCGTCGCGCATAAAGTTGCGGGCCTGATAGTTGCGTACGCCCACCCAAGGTATGGTGGCTTGCTGGGCTGCCAGCGCGTCGTCGATGGAACACTCTTCGGGCTCGGATTTCATGAGCCAGTAGCTCGTCATGGATTTTCCCCTGGGTGACGGGTCAAATGGGCCAACCCTATTTCGTTCCGAAAATGCGGTCGCCAGCATCGCCCAAACCGGGCAGGATGTAGCCGTGTCCATTGAGTTCCCTGTCTATCGCTGCGGTGTAGATGGACACATCGGGGTGCGCCGTGTGCAAGGCGGCGATGCCCTCCGGGCAGGTCAACAGGCACACCATTTTGATGGATTTGGGTTGAAGATTTTTCAGTCGTTCAATGGCCGCAATAGCCGAATTACCCGTCGCCAGCATCGGGTCTACGACAATCACATCTCGCTCCTGCATGCCCTGTGGCAGCTTGAAATAGTACTCAACCGCTTTCAGAGATTGCGGGTCGCGGTACAGTCCAATATGACCGACGCGTGCGGCCGGTACGACCTGCAGCATGCCTTCCAACAAACCACCACCTGCCCGCAAGATAGACACCAGGACCAGTTTTTTCCCGTCGATGATCCGGCCAGTTGTCGCCTCAAGCGGAGTCTCTATATCGATCACCTGCATCGGCATGTCACGTGTCACTTCATAAGCCATCAGCATGCTCAGTTCATGAAGCAGGGTGCGAAAGGTTCCGGTTGAGGCATCCTTGCGGCGCATCAGGGTCAGCTTGTGCTGCACCAACGGGTGGTCTATGAGGTGGACTTTGGAAGGAGTCATGGATTTTTCAGGTCGAGCAGGCACATGCACCAGAGAATTAAAATCATGCACCACAATGCACGCTGGCAGGCAACTTTTTTGGGTCTTCTGTTTACATCCTCGGTGGCTGCGGTGACTTTGATCGTTGGCGGCAGCAGTCTTGGCCGGGCGACCGAGCTCTTTCCTCCGGTTCCTACCTTAATCGCCCACCGCGGGATGGCGGCGCTTCGGCCAGAACATACTCTGGCCGCCTACGCGCTGGCAATTGAAAGCGGCGCCGATCTGATCGAACCCGATCTGGTTGTGACCAAAGA
>JANOLL010000131.1:0-4775 GCA_031419775.1 Polaromonas sp.
TCAGCGCGTTCAGCAGCAGGCGTTGCAGTCGGCTCAGGATCTGGCGGCGCCGCAGGTGGAGTGGTCGGTCGATCGGGGGTCATGCAAATTTTTTAAGGCGCGTTAAGGAAGCGAATTCTGGGAAATGAAAAAATGCCGCTCGTAGCAACGGATTTTTAAAGCATTTAACCAGACAACACACCGCCAATGGGTAGGACAGATTCCCGGCAGGGTTCGGCTTGGCGATCGGTTGTCTGGTTCAAGCCGCCATAGCCTCACGCACTGCACCAAGCTGGCGGCGCGACACAGCCAGCAATTCGTCGATGCCATTTAGCCGCACGGCCCAGCCGTCTCCTTCCTCCGGATCAACATGTTTTTCCAGCGCCCTGACCGCGCGGCGGGCAATCAGGGCATTGCGATGAATCCGCATGAACTGTGCAGCGTGCCGTTCTTCAAGCTCACTCAGCGAAGCGTCAAGAATATAGCTGCGACTGGCCGTACGAACTGTGACGTATTTCAGTTCTGCTTTCAGGTAAAGCACATCTGATAACGGCACCCGCTCGGTTCGACCACGGTCCTGAATCAGCAAGATTTCTTCATCTTTATCAGGCTCTGGCCCTCGTCTAGATTGTATCGTTCGCTCTACTTTTTGTAGCGCCTGTTGTAGCCTCTCCCGTCGCACAGGCTTGGTCAGATAATCCAGCGCCTCGACTTCGAAAGCCTGCACAGCGTGCTCTGCGTGCGCCGTGACAAACACCACGGCAGGCGGCTCTGCCAGTTCCGCAATGTCCCGGGCCAGCGTCACACCGTCTCGACCCGGCATGCGGATATCCAGCAGCACGAGGTCAAACCTTTCGCGCTGAAGGGCGCTGACAGCCTGAGCCGCATTGGCCGCTTCAGCCTGAACATCGGCCCACGGCTCACTGCAATCGCTCAGAAGTGTGCGCAAACGGGCTCTCGCCAGGGCTTCGTCGTCCACCACCAGAACCCTCAGCCTCATGCAGGAACCTCCAGTCTGACCTGAAAAACGCCATCCTTGAAGACAGCCTGAAAACTCGCCTGCACGTCATGCAGCAGAAGCAGGCGCTCCCGCACATTGGCCAGCGCCAGGCCATGGCCGCGCTCGCCCACTCCAGATGGCGTCGAGTTGGAAACCTTGACGACCACCACACTGCCGCGCCGCTGGGTTGATATTTTCAGTTCAGCACCAGTCGGGCTGGGCTCAACGCCATGGCGTATGGCGTTTTCCACCAACGGTTGCAAGAGCAGGGGGGGCAATCTGGCGTGATCGGCCAGCGGGTCCAAGCTCCAACGAACCCGCAGACGTTCGGCAAAGCGGATTTCCTCGACCGCCAGATAACGTTGTGCCAAGGCGATCTCCTGGGCCAACGTGACCGACTCTGCCGGATCGGCCAAAGCGCTACGGAACAGTTCGCTTAGATCTTGCAGCACAGCCTCGGCCTTCAAGGGCTCGGCACGCACCAGTGCAATCGCGCTGTTGAGGGTATTGAATAAAAAGTGGGGGCGTATGCGGGACTGCAGCTCTGCCAGCCGCGCCGCTGTGGCTGCCGGTGTGCGTGCCTTGGTACGCCAATACAAGCCAGCAAGCAGCATCGCGGACATCAAAGCGCCCGATGCCGCACTGGCCCACCAGGGTGCAGGATGCAGCGATCCCAGCAGGACCAGCATGCCACAACCGTAAAGCCCAGCCAGGACGCCCAGACCCATACCGGCCAGCCACTGCATGCGCGGTGCCAGCCGGCTCAAATGAGTCTTCAGGCCACATGCCGCAACCAGCCAGACCAAAGTTGCGGGCAATACACCCCCGGTCAGCAAGGAAAAGCGCAGCAACCATTCCACCAGCTGGTTTGAACCATACATCGCGCCGACACCCGCGATGACTTCGACAAAGAGCACCGCTCGCAACACCACGCCGACCTGACAAACGTCAAAAATGCCAACCCGCTCGGCCCGAGGTGGAAGCGCATGGCCATCGTCGGGCTCATAGTCGCCCAGCAAAGTGGATTCGCCAAAGCCGTTGGAATCAGCCGATGGGTTCATGGTCGCAACAAGGTCCAATCAGGATGGGGCAGCGCACAGATAAAATCAAAAAATGAAGTATTGCCTGGATGCGGTCTTCTTGCTTCGCCCCAGAATACTCTATCGGCGACCGCGCGCACAGAAAGTCTGATGTGAATCAATTCGAAAAAAAGTCTCAAGCCTGGTCCGCCTTGTTCTCGGAGCCCATGAGTGATCTGGTCAAACGGTACACCGCCAGTGTGTTTTTTGACAAGCGGCTGTGGCAGGCTGACATCACCGGCTCGCTAGCCCATGCTGACATGCTGGCTGCGCAAAATATCATCGATTCAGCCGATCATGCTTCTATCCAGAAAGGCATGGCACAGATCATCACCGAGATTGAATCAGGCGCCTTTGAATGGAAGCTCGACCTCGAAGATGTGCACCTGAACATCGAGGCCCGCCTGACACAGATCGTCGGTGATGCCGGTAAGCGGCTGCACACCGGACGGTCCAGAAACGATCAGGTCGCAACTGACGTGCGACTTTGGTTACGCAGCGAAATCGATCTGATCAAGGCCCTGCTGGCCGAGCTGCAAAAGGCCTTGGTTGAACTGGCCGACAAAAACGTCGACGTCATCTTGCCGGGCTTCACCCATCTTCAGGTCGCACAGCCTGTCAGTTTTGGACACCACATGCTGGCCTACGTCGAGATGTTCGCGCGTGACGCCGCACGCATGACCGACGTTCGCAAGCGCGTCAACTGCTTGCCGCTCGGTTCAGCTGCGTTGGCCGGTACCAGCTACCCGCTGGACCGGGAACGGGTGGCGGTAACGCTGGGCATGGTCGATGACCTGGGCCAGCCCTGCGTTTGCCAAAATAGCTTGGATGCGGTGAGTGACCGCGACTTTGCCATTGAGTTCACCGCCGCCGCATCGGTTGCCATGGTGCACATCAGCCGGCTGAGCGAGGAACTGATTCTGTGGATGAGTCAGAATTTTGGCTTCATTCACATCGCTGACCGGTTCACCACCGGCTCGTCGATCATGCCGCAAAAGAAAAATCCCGATGTGCCCGAGCTAGCACGCGGAAAAACCGGCCGGGTCGTGGGTCACCTGATGGGTCTGATTACCCTCATGAAAGGCCAGCCGCTGGCCTATAACAAGGACAACCAGGAAGACAAGGAACCGCTCTTTGACACGGTGGACACGCTCAAAGACACCCTCCGCATCTTTGCAGAAATGGTGGGCGGTATCACCGTCAAGCCACAGGCCATGGAGCAGGCCGCCCTGCGCGGCTACGCCACGGCAACCGATCTGGCCGATTACATGGTCAAAAAAGGGTTGCCCTTTCGTGACGCGCACGAGGCCGTCGCACAGGCTGTCAAGGCGGCCCAGTCGCATAACGTGGACCTGTCGGAACTGCCACTGGAAGTACTCAAGCAGTTCAATCTCAAGATAGAAAAAGACGTGTACGACGTTCTGAGTCTGCGCGGGTCGCTGAATGCCCGCAACATCCTGGGCGGTACCGCCCCAGCCCAAGTGCGCGCTCAAATAGCCCGTCACCGGACACGCCTGGGCTGACACTTACCGCATGCGCCCGAGTGCGCGGAGTTTAGCCAGGGCTGGCCAACCTGCTGATCTGGCTCGCACGAACGTGTAAACCTCTTGAAACAAATTAAAGGTGAGCCCGCTGCATCCATTGCTGATAGCGGCGGGTAGTACTTCTATTGACGTTTTTTATGCCAGTGGCAATCGGACGTTAATGCGGTATTTCTTGTTCTCTGAACTCACCCTTATTCTGGAGATAACCATGTTTCGTAAATCAATGATGACTTCCGCCGTTCTGGCGATGACTCTGGGCTTGGCGGCTTGCGGTGGTGGCGGTTCCGGCGTCGTATCGGTTTCCGGCTCGCTAGCGGTTTCCGTCGGCGACGTCGTGGCACTGACAGCCAGCAACAAGTTGATGTCTTTCAACCGCGCAAGCCCTGGCACCATGGTGGGCTCAATAAACATCACCGGCTTGGCCAGCGGCGAGAGCCTCCTGGGCATCGATGTCCGGCCAGCCAACAACATGCTGTATGGCCTGGGCAGTCTGGGAAATCTTTACACCCTGGTCCCCTCAACCGGTGTGGCCACGCTGGTCGCCAAACTGACAGCGGACGCCAACGATACAACGGCACCTTTTACTGCGCTGTCTGGCACCTCTTTCGGCATTGACTTCAACCCAGTCGCAGACCGCCTGCGGGTGGTCAGCGACACAGGTTTGAATTTGCGCATCAATGCCGATACCGGCGCCACCACCACCGACACAGCAATCTCCGCCACCACAGCCGTCGCCGTGTCGGGCTCAGCCTACAGCAATTCTTTCGCTGGGGCGACCAACACCAAGCTGTTCAACCTCAATTTGGCAACCGGCACGCTGGATTTGCAGGATCCGAATCCCAATGCAGGAGTGCTGGTTGCAGGACCCGCGCTAGGCGTGACCGCCACCGCTGCAGACTTCGATATCGACTCGACCAATAACATTGGTTACGCAGCTTTGACCGTGGGCGGTACCTCATCGTTTTACCGGGTCAATCTGCAGGACGCCGCTCTAGCGCCTGCCGCTACCCTGGTCGGCGCAATTGCCGGCGGCGAGCAGATCAAAGGGCTGGCATTGATGCAGTCCACATCCGTGACCGTGACCGCTCTAACAACGACCAACGGCTTATTTACCTTCTCGCCTCGCACACCCAACACCATCAGCAATACGGTAGCCATCACGGGCCTGGCAAC
>JANOLL010000132.1:0-3892 GCA_031419775.1 Polaromonas sp.
CGGTGAAACGATGTACTGGATTGGCGGGGCCGGTCCGGCAAAAGACGAAGGTGATGGCACGGACTTTCATGCCACCAAGCAGAGTTATGTGTCCTTGACGCCGCTCCAAGTGGACCTGACGGATCATGAACGTTTGCCCTATTGGGCCAATGCAGCCGCGGCGTGGTCGACGGTGCATGCATGAAGCCACCGGTGTCAAGTCGGCCTGGCTTTCCGTTGCGGCTGAAACCCGATGGGCCCAATGGTGGTGCGTCTGGTGCTCCTAAAAAAATAGCATTAGGCAGCCATTCCACGCTGGCTAAGCCGCTAAATAAGCATCAAAATGGCCCGCTGGAGCGGGTGCCAAGCGGCGTGGGACTTGATTCTCAATCGGTTCGGGCTCGTATGGTCGCCAAACTGGCGGCCCAGGGCGTAGTGGATGCCGATGTTTTGCGGGCCATGGGCCTGATCGAACGGCACCGGTTTGTTGACTCGGCGCTGGTCAACCAGGCTTATGAAGACACGAGCCTTCCTATCGGCTTGGGACAAACCATATCCAAACCCAATGTGGTTGCGCGCATGCTGGAATTACTGATGAACGGTTCCGGCGGCAAATTAAGCAAGCTGGGTCGCGTGTTAGAGATTGGCACGGGTTGCGGCTACCAGGCAGCACTGCTTGGTCAACTTTCCAAGGAGGTCTACAGCATGGAGCGGCTACGCGCTCTGCACGACAAAGCCAGGACTAATCTCAGGCCCTTTCGTCTGCCGAATGTGCATTTGTTGTTTGGCGATGGAACCCTCGGCTATGCCAAAGGTGCCCCTTATGCGGCCATCATTGCGGCAGCGGGCGGTGATGCCCTGCCGCAGGCCTGGGTTGAGCAACTGGCCGTTGGCGGGCGCCTGGTGGCGCCGCTGCAGACCGCCAGCGGCATGCAGGCCCTGGTGGTGGTTGACAAGACCCCACTGGGAATTCAGAAGACCATACTGGAAGCCGTGCATTTTGTGCCATTAAAATCCGGTACAAGCTGATCTTCCAGTCCATTAAGCTTCCACAACGCGGTCAGATGAGAAAAGCAATGAACCAAACCTCAGGGTGCAACATGCCCGGTCTTCATACCGCACAGTCCGCCGAGCCTGAACACCATGCTGGCGAAGAAACTGGCAAAGTGACCGGCAGGGGGCTTGCCTGGGTCTGCCTGCTGGCCGCCAGTGTGGTGCTGGCAGCCGCTTGTTCATCCCGGCCGCTGACCAGCGTTCCCGTTGAAGACCGAAGCACGGGCCTGTCGCGACCTGTGACAGGTGCGGTTGACAATGGCAGCCTCAGACCGCTTCCGGGTGCTGAAAATGCTGGCAAGCCTGGCTACTACACGGTCAGGCCGGGCGACACCGTGATTCGAATTGGCCTGGACACGGGCCAAAATTGGCGTGACATAGTGCGTTGGAGCAATCTCGAAAATCCCAATGTGATTGAGGTTGGACAGGTGCTGCGCGTGGTACCACCCAGTAACGACAATTCGCTGGTGGTGACCCGCCCGGTTACCTCTGGAACCGTCATGGCGAATACCGCAACGGCTGCAACCGTGACTGCCCCGGCAGCTGCTGCAAGCGCCGCTGCGGCTGCCAGACCCGCCTCAGCAGCCGTTGCCGCTGCCGCGCCTGCAGCGTCAGCGGGGGAGGACGATATTGCGTGGATTTGGCCTGCCCAGGGCTCGCTGTTGACGGGATTTGATGATGTCAAAAACAAGGGTTTCGATATTTCCGGCAAGGTCGGTGACCCGGTTGTGGCGTCTGCAGATGGGAAAGTCGTCTATGCCGGTGCAGGGTTGCGGGGTTACGGTAACCTGATCATTCTCAAGCACAACAATACCTTTCTCACGGCGTACGCCCACAACCAGACGTTGCTGGTGAAAGAAGACCAGAGCGTCAAAAAAGGGCAGAAGATTGCCGAAATGGGCAACAGTGACGCCGATCGGGTCAAGTTGCATTTCGAGATTCGCCGCCAGGGCAAGCCGGTCGATCCGGCGAAATATCTGCCCGCCAAGTAGGCTCGCAAACCAAGCCGACAGGCTACGCCGACCAGCCCTCTGGGCGCTGACCGATCCGTCACCCAAGTACAGGTAAATGCCCACTGCCTCGTGTCAGGCAGAAGCGGGCCCAGGCTAGCTGAGACAATTCGGGCATGTCTGAAGTCAAAAACAACCCGCCGCTGGATTCCGCCCAAGCCTATCCGCTTGATTTGCTTGAAGTAGAGTCGCTCGACATCGAAGCCCAGGGAATTGCCCACCGGCCAGATGGCAAGGTTGTCTTCATAGAAGGTGCGCTGCCTTTCGAACAGGTCACTGCCAACGTTTACCGAAAAAAAAGCAGCTTTGAAAAAGCCATGCTGACCGAGATTCACCGCGAGTCTTCCCAGCGAGTACAGCCCGCCTGTCCGCACTTTGGCATGCATACCGGAGCCTGCGGTGGCTGCAAGATGCAGCATTTGCATGTCGGGGCACAGGTCGCCGTCAAGCAGCGGGTGCTGGAGGACAACTTGCAGCACATCGGCAAGCTTAAGGCCGACAACCTGTTGCGGCCAATTGAAGGCCCGGCATGGGGTTACCGCTATCGCGCCCGCTTGTCCGTCCGCTATGTGCGCAAAAAAAATGCTGTGTTGGTGGGTTTCCACGAACGCAAAAGCGCTTACGTTGCAGACATGCGCGAGTGCCCGGTTTTGCCGCCACATGTCAGTCTGCTGCTGCTGCCTCTACGCGAATTGATTGCCAGCATGGATGCCCGGGAGACCATCCCACAGATTGAACTGGCCTGTGGCGATAAGGTAACGGCGATGGTGCTGCGCCACATGGAAGCACTGGGTGACCAAGACCGAAACAGGCTGCGCGCCTTTGCAAAATGCCATCCCGGCCTGCAGTGGTGGTTGCAGTCTGGCGGACTCGACACCGTCACGTTAATGGATGAAGGCGGGGAAGAACTCAGCTATGGCTTGCCGCAGTTCGGTGTGCTGATGCCGTTCCAACCCACCGACTTCACCCAGGTCAATCCGCAGATTAACCAGGTGTTGGTGTCGCGTGCCATCCGCCTGCTGGGTATTAAGCCGGATGAACGGGTGATTGACTGGTTTTGCGGTTTGGGCAACTTCACGCTGCCACTGGCGACGCTGGCGCGCGAAGTTCTGGGAGTGGAGGGCAGTGAGGTGCTGGTTGCCCGATCACGTGAAAACTTTAAGAAAAACAGGCCTGCATCCCAGGTAAGGCGTGCATTGTCAGCTACGAAATTTGTAGCGCGCAACCTGTTTGAGATGACCCCGTCGCTGCTTGTCAAAGACGGGTTGGCCGACAAATGGCTAGTCGATCCGCCGCGTGAAGGGGCGTTCGAATTGTTCAAATCATTGGCGGCCTTGCATCAGCAGATCACGACAGGGGTGCCTTGCGACGACGGTGCGATTCAGCAAAGCTTGGTGCTCGGCGACTGGAAATTGCCTCAAAGAATTGTTTATGTCAGCTGCAACCCGGCGACTCTTGCCCGCGATGCCGGTGTGCTGGTAGATAGCGGTGCCTACCGTTGTTCGGCTGCGGGGGTGGTCAACATGTTTCCGCACACGGCCCACGTGGAATCCATTGCGGTCTTTGACCGGGTCTGAGGCTTCACCGCAGCCATAAAAAAAGGCCCGAAGGCCTTTTTTATCTACGCAAGTGATCAGTCGCGATCGCCGCCGAAGATGCCAAGCAATGCAAGCAAGGCCTGGAACACGTTGAAGATGTCCAGGTACAGAGCCAAGGTGGCACTGATGTAGTTGGTTTCACCGCCGTCCAGGATCTGCTTCAGGTCATACAGCATGTAGGCGCTGAAAATACCGATCACGGCCACCGAGATCGCCATCATGCCGGCGGTGGAGCCCACAAACACGTTGATG
>JANOLL010000133.1:0-2150 GCA_031419775.1 Polaromonas sp.
TAGGCAGCTCAAAGCAAATCGGGAAAATCTCAGCTCCTCGGACGTGGAAGCGGCTTCCGGCCGTGCAGATGCCTTGCTCGATTTGATCGGCCTGCGCAAAGTAGCAGGAGCCTATCCCAACCAGTTGTCTGGCGGCATGCAACAGCGGGTGGCTATCGCGCGCGCCCTGATGGGTCGGCCCGCCATGCTTCTGATGGATGAGCCTTTTGGTGCACTGGATGCCCAGACCCGCGAAGTGATGCATGACTTGATCCTGCACATTCACCGCATCGAAAAAACCACCATTGTGTTTGTCACGCACGATGTGGAGGAGGCCATTTATCTGGGCCAGCGTGTCGTTTTGATGCAGCCCAGACCGGGACGTATCCACAGCATTTACCCAGTCCCCCTAGGGCCCGAGCGCGACCAGGACATGAAACACAGCGTGATCTTCAGGGACCTGAAAGCCGAGATCCTGGCCCGTATTCGCGAAAGTTCGGGCATGGCTACAGATGTTGATTTGCTGGGCAAGCTGAACCAGTCGGTCGAATCCTGATGACCCCTGGGCCGACCACGCACCACAACCCTCCGACCTTTCGAAACATTTTTTGATTGAACCACTGACCCTATGGAAACCAGTTTCTCGACCCTCAGCCCGCTGGCTCGCGCCGCCGCTCCGGATCATTCCACGCCTTTTGATCCCGGCCTGATCTTGTGGGAAGAGCGCGTGCCTGGTGGCGCCCATTGGTCGGGCGTGCTGCGCCGTGGCAATACCCTGCGCCTGACCGACCTGCATGGCGCCGCCAACGTCTCGATGCTCCTGTTTAACCAGGAAGAAAAAACCGAGCGCTACAACATGCCCGACACGCTCAAAGCGCAGCACACTGCGTTTTTGACGAAGGGGCATGCGTGCTACTCCGACATGGGGCGTGTGTTGTGTTCGGTAGCAGACGACTCCTGTGGCTGGCACGACACGATCTGCGGCGTACTCGATGCAGCAGGGCTCAAGGCCAAGTACGGCGAAGCGCGCTACCAGGAGCACCGCAATGGCATGTACCGCAACGGGCTCGATGGCCTGTTGATCGAGTTGGGCAAGTGGGGCCTCGGCAAACGCGACGTCGTGGCCAATCTCAATTTATTCAGCAAAGTGATCACGGATGCAGGGGGTGCGCTGCATTTCGATACGGCGCACCGCCAACCCGGTCATTCAATAGACCTTCGCTTCGAAATGAATGTTCTGGTGGTCTTGTCGACCGCCCCGCATCCGTTCGACCCGCGGCCAACCTACGACCCCAAGGCGGTCCAGCTCACCGCCTGGCGTTCTGGCACGGCGGGCGCCGACGATTTATGCCGACTGTCCTGTGCTGAAAACGGTCGTGGCTTCATCAACACTGAGCGCTACTTTTTGTGACGGAAAACCCACCATGTCTATGCCACTAGTTGAAAGCCACCTGGACCCTGCCCAAGCCGTCGTCGACGAAACGCTTGCCGCAGGCGAGCCCTGGATGAAACGGCTCGAGCGCGGTCAGATTTTTCGAATCCTGGACCTGCAAGGCAATCAGGCCGTCGACACGATTTTTTATAGCGCGGCCGACCCGTTGGAACGTTACAGCCTGACGCACACCATTCAGTCGCAGGGTGCGCTGTACCTGACAACCGGCTCGCGCTTGATGTCCAGTGAGGGCCGGCCGATGCTGACGATTGTTGCCGACACCTGCGGCCGTCATGACACGCTGGGTGGTGCGTGTGCCTGCGAAAGCAACACCGTTCGCTACGCGCTAGAAAAGCGCTTCATGCACAGCTGCCGGGACAACTACCTGTTGGCCATCGCACATGCCCCTGAAGAATTAAGCAAGCGTGATGTGGTGTCCAACATCAACTTTTTCATGAATGTGCCCGTCACGCCAGGCGGCAAGCTCACTTTTGAAGACGGTATTTCCGCGCCAGGCAAATATGTCGAGTTGCGCGCTGAAATGGATGTGATGGTGTTGGTGTCGAACTGTCCGCAGCTCAACAATCCGTGCAATGCCTACAACCCTACGCCGGTGCGATTTCTGGTCTGGGACGGACCCTGATTAGTCTGGCGACGCTGTGCTGGACGACCAGCGCTGCTTTCGGTCCGCAGGACGACCTGCATCACTTGCTAGCTGTATGTTCACCAAAGTATTGAT
>JANOLL010000134.1:0-3388 GCA_031419775.1 Polaromonas sp.
GTGTTTACTGTGCGATGCCAAATATTCCGCCTGGTCCGGTCGCCGAGCTTTTTTGCTGGCGGCTGGCGCTACCGTTGTCACGACGGCCACCCCTGCTTTGGCGCAGGTAGACGTCGGCCCTTCTTCAAAACTGCGCAATCTGGTGCCGGCTGAAGAACTCGAAAACGCCGCGACGGAGCAATATTCCAAATTGCTGGCCGAAGCCAAGGCCAAGGGTGCACTGGCATCCGCCGGCAATCCGCAGTTACAGCGGCTGCGCAACATCGCCAGCCGTCTCGTGCCGCAGAGCGCGCAGTGGAACGACCGCGCCCGTCAGTGGCGCTGGGATGTGAACCTGCTGGGCAGCAAACAGATCAACGCGTTTTGCATGCCCGGCGGCAAGATCGCTTTTTACACCGGCATTCTCGACCAGCTCAGCCTGAGCGATGATGAAGCCGCCATGATCATGGGCCACGAGATGGCCCATGCCCTGCGCGAGCATGCGCGCGCCCGCATCGCTAAAAGCCAGGGAACCGGCACCTTGCTGTCCCTGGGTGCGCAACTGCTCGGCCTGGGGCAACTCGGTGACGTGGCGGCCAGCCTGGGCACTCAGTTGCTCACGCTGCGTTTTAGCCGAGAAGATGAAAAAGATGCTGATCTGGTCGGGCTCGAAATTGCGGCACGCGGCGGCTACAACCCGCAGGCCGCCGTGAGCTTGTGGGAAAAAATGGGCCGGGCCGGTGGCGGTGCAGGCGGCCCCAGCTTTCTATCGACCCATCCCTCTGGCCCAGAGCGCATCCAGCAACTGCAGGCCAATGTACCGAAAGTGCAGGGTCTGTACCAGCGGGCGCGGGGTTGAATCTGCCTCCTTTGCCGGGGCGTGCGTTGGCGAGGTGCGACCGACAATCGTCAAACCACGCGACCGGCCGGCCCTACCCGCATGCCCAGTTGTTTGCCGGCAAGGCACCTGACGACTAGGCGTCGCAGGCATTTGATGCTGATCTGGATGCCGTGCTGGCCTGCCACCATCACATCCCCATCATCGGCCCTGGAGAGAAACTGGTGGACATGATCACCCAGTCTGATCTGGTATCCGCGCTGGGCAGGGCGGTCGACCCCTCCGTGTGACGGGTGCCAAGGCTTGCATGCGTCGTCTTGAGCCATACACTTGCGGGCATTTTAAAAATCAATCCATGGAGTTATTGCAGATGCACAACAGCCCCCAGATCAATCTGCCGCAGGTGCTTGCGGAGGTGTCGGCACAATTTGCCCGCTACGAGCAAGCGCTGGTCAGCAATGATGTTGCGGTGCTCGACGAGCTGTTCTGGAACAGCCCGCACACCCTGCGCTACGGCGCCACGGAAAACCTCTATGGCTTTGACGCCATTCAGGCTTTTCGGTCCGGCCGACCTGCAGTAGGGCTGGCGCGCAGCGTGCTGAAAACCGTCATCACCACTTTTGGTCACGACTTCGCCACGGCCAACATTGAATTTCAGCGTTCTGGCAGCCCCAAAACCGGGCGGCAAAGTCAAAGCTGGGTACGCACATCGGAGGGCTGGCGCGTGGTGGCCGCCCATGTGAGCTTGCTGGACTCGTCACCGCCGCGCTAAAACAATTTATTCTGAAAGAAAAATCATGCGATTGATTGCATTTAAAAATCAGGCCGGTGGGCCGGCGCTGGGCGCGCGAATCGGCGACGAGCTGATTGACTTGACCGCGATGGGTCTGCCCTCGTCGTTGGACGACTTGCTGCGTCAGGGCGATGCAGGCATGTCAGCGGTGAAAAAAGCGATCGCTGGCGCCGCGCAACGTCGCTCGTTAGTGGGGTTGAATTACCTTCCGCCTGTGTTGAACCCCGGAAAGGCCATTGCGATCGGTTTGAACTTCATTGACCACGCGACCGAAAGCAAGTTTGAGCCACCCAAATTTCCTGTCATCTTTCAGCGCTACCCCTCTTCATGGGTGGCTCACGGCGAAGCGCTGGTGCGGCCCAAGCTTTCGCATCAGTTTGACTACGAGGCAGAACTTGTTGCGGTGATTGGCAAGGGCGGGCGCCATATTTCCAAAGACCGGGCGCTGGAGCATGTGGCGGGTTACTCGCTGTTTAATGACGGTTCGATTCGTGACCACCAGTTCCGTTCGACCCAATGGATGATGGGTAAAAACTTTGATCGCAGCGGCAGCTTTGGCCCCGAGTTTGTGACGGCAGACGAGCTCCCCGCCGGCGCGTCGGGCCTGCAATTGAGCTGTCGGCTCAACGGGGAAGTCATGCAAAGCGCCAACACGCGTGACATGATTTTTGATGTAGCGACGCTGGTGGTCGCCTGTTCGGAGGCGATGCACCTTCAGCCTGGCGACATCATTATTGCGGGCACACCCTCCGGCGTGGGTTTTGCGCGCAACCCCCAAGTCTGGATGAGACCCGGCGACGTCTGCGAAGTGGAAGTGGAGGGGATTGGGCTCTTGCGCAATACCGTCGTGGATGAAGCGTGAGTTGAAAGTTTGATGCGGTTTGTCGAGCGCCTGGCGTTCACAACTTGAAATCGTACTCGATGGTGACCGGCGCGTGGTCTGAAAAGCGCTGTTCCTTGTAGATGTGTTCCTGGCGGGCCAGTGCCGCAAAGGCCGGCGTCGCCAGGTGGTAGTCCAGCCGCCAGCCAACGTTTTTGGCGTAGGCCTGACCGCGGTTGCTCCACCAGGTGTAGGCGGTGTCGGTAGCGGTGGGCTGAAGGGTGCGGTACACATCGACCATGCCGCCGCCGGAAGCCGTCAAGCTGTCAACCGCCCGGTGGGCTTGCAGCGCATCCTCTTCGACTTCTTGTGCTTGCAGGTCTGGCGCAGGTGTGCCCACTGAACGCAAAAGTTCTGTCATCCAGGCCCGCTCTTCTGGCAGGAAACCGCTGTTTTTTCTGTTGCCCTTGAAGTTCTTGAGATCGATCTCCTGGTGTGCAATGTTGATGTCACCGCACAGCACAAAGTCGCGCTGGCTTTTGAGCGCTGCCAGGCGCGGGTAAAACTCTGCGAGAAATCGAAATTTGGCGGCCTGCCGGTCTTCGCCGGATGAGCCGCTTGGAAAGTAGGCGCTGATGATGGACAGCTTGGGGCTGTTCCGGCGGCCAGGTCGGTCAAAGCGCAATTCGATATAGCGACCTTCTGCATCAAATTCGGCCGAACCGAAACCGGCAATCACATCGCTGGGTTCATGTTGTGTGTAAATGGCTACGCCCGAGTAGCCTTTTTTGGCGGCGAAATGAAAGTGCCCTTTGTGACCCGCCATAGCGTCGAACCGGCCGTTTACATCTGTGGCCTGGGCCTTGAGCTCTTGCACACAAATACAATCGGGCTGGAAATGGGCTAACCAGGCCTCCAGGCCCTTGCTGGTGGCAGACCGGATGCCATTCAGGTTCAG
>JANOLL010000135.1:0-1978 GCA_031419775.1 Polaromonas sp.
CTCGAAGTCATGGATGCCACCGCCTTTGCGCTATGCCGCGACCAAAAGCTTCCGCTGAAGGTTTTCAGCATTTTCAAGCATGGCGCGCTCAAACGGGTGGTACAGGGTGAAGATGAAGGCACTCTGGTTCACGTTTGAGCCGGTGGCGGTCACTTTTTCCGGGCTCGTCAACCTTTTTTCAAGCAGTTCAATTGTGGAGTTGCAAGCATGAGCATCGTTGAGATCAAACACACTGCAGAGCAGAAAATGCAACAGTCTGTGGATTCGTTCAAGAGCAATTTGACCAAGATCCGCACTGGTCGCGCCAACCCGGGCCTGCTCGATACGGTGCAGGTGGACTACTACGGATCCATGGTGCCCATCAGCCAGGTGGCCAATGTTTCTCTGCTGGATGCGCGGACCATCAGCGTGTCGCCCTGGGAAAAAGGGATGGGCGCAAAAATCGAGAAAGCCATCCGGGATTCGGACCTGGGTCTCAATCCTGCCTCGCAGGGCGACTTGATCCGGGTTCCCATGCCGGCGATGACTGAAGAGCGTCGCAAGGAACTGACCAAGGTTGTCCGAGGTGAAGGTGAACACGCCAAAGTGGCGATTCGCAATTTGCGCCGTGATGCCAACGATCATGTCAAAAGACTGGTCAAGGACAAACTGGCTTCTGAGGATGAAGAGCGTCGCTCGCAGGACGACGTCCAAAAATTTACGGACCGTTTCATTGCCGAGGTCGACAAGCTGGTGGCCGGCAAGGAACAAGACATCATGGCGGTCTGAAAGTGTGTGTCCCGCGCCTGCTGGCCGCCCTCAGCATGTCTTGATTGTCAGGAATGTCATGTCTGACCTGAACAAGGTTCCGCATCATGTGGCCATCGTCATGGATGGCAATGGGCGCTGGGCGACCAAGCGTTTTTTGCCGCGTGTGGCGGGTCACAAGCAGGGCGTGGATGCCTTGAGGCGCTGTGTCCAGGCGTGTATTGACCGGGGCATCGGCGTGTTGACGGTGTTTGCGTTTTCATCTGAAAACTGGAATCGGCCCGTGGAAGAAGTTTCTGGACTGATGGAGCTACTGGTGCTGTCCCTGTCCCGGGAGCTTCCGCGCCTCAAGTCCAACGGGGTTCGCCTGCATTTTGCGGGTAATCGCCAGCAGCTATCGGAAAAGGTCCGGAATGCTCTCGGCCAGGCAGAGCTCGACACCGCCGACAACCAGCGGCTGGTTTTCAATGTTTGTTTTAACTACGGCGGTCGCTGGGACATCGCCCAGGCGGCGCAAAAACTGGTGAACAGCGGCCAAGCTGTGACCGAAATGTCCATGGACCGCGCCATGGCGCTGGCACATGTGCCTGACCCCGACTTGTTGATTCGAACCGGTGGCGAACTGCGCATCAGCAATTTTTTACTCTGGCAGGCGGCCTATGCAGAGTTACATTTTTCGGACAAGCTCTGGCCAGATTTTGATGACGCAGCGCTGGACGAAGCGATTGCCGTGTTTCGAAGTCGTGAGCGTCGCTTTGGCCAGACCTCTGCCCAGCTCGGCAACGACGGCCAGGCGCAGGGTCGGATGACCCAAAAAGAGCAGGCCGCCTGATGCTCGGCCAGCGTGTGGTCACAGCTATCGTCCTGCTGGCCATCCTGCTGCCTGCGCTGTTTTACCGCACGCCTGTTCCGTTTTGTGCCGTGGCGCTGGTTTTGATTGCTGCCGGGGCCTGGGAATGGGGCCGCCTTAACGGCTGCGGCCAGGCTGCTTCTCTGCTGTGGATGCTGGCCTGTGTCGCTCTCTGCGCCCTCTCCTGGTACTTTGGTCTGTTGGTGAAGCCTCTGCAGCAGCTCTGGATCGTGGCGGGCGCTGCCTGGGTACTGGTGGGCGCGTGGCTGCTTCGTCACGGTGTGCCGGGTTGGTCTGCGCTGCCCAGAGCATGGCGACTGACGGGTGGCGTGGCGATGCTGAGGCTGGCCTGGCTGGCTGTGGCGCAGGCCAGGGTGCTCG
>JANOLL010000136.1:0-2120 GCA_031419775.1 Polaromonas sp.
GAATAACCTGCTTGGCAGCCATGGCACCGATCCGGCCAATCGGCATGCTTTCAATCGGTTTTTCCATGAAGTCACCGGCTTCAAAGGCCGGATCTTCATCGCGTGCATCACTGACCAACTCTTCGGCTTCAGGGTTTTGCAAGCCAGCTTCGTCAGGCACGACCAGCCAGCGGCGAAAGGTTTCGTAGTTGCCGCTGTCGCGGTCGACCGCCACCCGGATATCGACTTCGCCGGTGTAAATCTTTTTTGTGGCCTGTGCCAAAGCCAGTTCAACCGCACCGAAAACCACGTCACGCTCAACGTTTTTTTCGCGCGAGATGGCATCGACCAACATCAACATTTCGCGATTCATTTCACTACCCTTTCACTCTCATTGTTCTGACTGTTTCCGTTTTCTGTCTGCATGTCCGCTAGCTGGGCTTTTTTAGGCCTTCGACCCTTGAAGTCCACCACCGGCGCCAACCTGGCCTGCTGGATGTCGTCAAGCGTGAAGCCCAATGCCTGCAGCGGGGCTGGTATTCTTTTCTTGCTGATCTTCTGACCAGGCTTGCCCTCAGGCTCATCACTCCAGACAATCTGCCAGCTGGCTTGAGCCCCTTCAGTGCCTCGCTTTTCAACCCGCTCTAGCGTTCCCCGAAACTTTTTCTGGTTGGCCGAGACCGTTGATCCGGCACTGCCCGCAACACCTATGGGCGCCTTCAGGGTGAGGTCTATCAACTCGCCCGCAAAACGCTCAAAATCTTTTTCGCTTCGTAAGGGTCTGTCGATTCCGGGCGAACTGACTTCCAGCCGGGAATATGCTGCCCCATCAACTTCCAGCACAAACTGCAGTTGCCGCGTGACCTTTTCACAATCTTCCGCGTTGACGAACTGCTCCGCGCCAGCGACGTAAGGCATGTCAATCGTCACGCGCAGCAAACCACCTTTGGACCGCTCAACGTCGACCAGGTCGTAACCCAGTCCTGTGACAGTTTGCGCGATCGTGTCGCGGGTAGCCGGTGATGCCATTGAAAATCCAGAAAACCCCGGCAGCCATCGAGTTCAAACACTCGCCAATGCTGCCGGACCCCAAAAACAAACGCCCAAAAAAAATGGGCGGTGTGAACCCGCCCATTTGGTCGTGAAGCTAGGATTGTAACCCCTAAGCGTCAGCTGTGCAAACTGGCTGCGTAGCCAGTTGTCCGGCCCAGGCGTCAGGACTGGGCAGCCACCAGGGTGCGGGTATAGGGGTGTGATGGTGCATCAAGGATGTATGCCAAAGCGCCTGATTCCACCACCACACCGTCTTTCAGGACCATCACCCAATGCGCCATCGCGCGGATAACGTCCACATCATGCGTAATCAGCATAAAGCTCAGGCCGCGCTCGCGTTGCAGCCGCTGCAGCAGTTCAAGTATCTGCTTCTGGATGGTCACATCAAGCGCGCTGGTCGGCTCGTCCAGTACCAGCAGTTGCGGTTCAACAATCAAGGCCCGGGCAATTGCCATGCGCTGACGCTGACCACCCGAAAACTCATGGGGATAGCGCTGCAGCAAGCCTGGAAATTGAACGGGGGTCAGGCCCACGGCGGCCAGGGCTTCCAGCACCCTCGTCTGCCTATTTTCAAGGTTCAGATCGGGCCGGTGAACCTTGAGCCCCTCGCCGACGATTTCTTCGACAGTCATCCGCGGTGAGAGCGACGAGAAAGGGTCCTGAAACACCACCTGGACGCCGCGCCTGATTGCTTTATTGCCGACGGCATTCCTGCTCCATTGCCTACTCATGATTCGTAACTGCCCCTGGTGCGGATGGAGGCCCAAAGTGGCCAGTGCCAGGCTGGATTTGCCAGAGCCAGATTCGCCGATCACCCCCAACGTCTGGCCGGCAGGAATATCAAAGCTGGCGCCATGCACCGCCACAAACTGATCGGTCTTGAACCAACCCCGAATGCCGCTGACGGGGACCGGGTACGCAACGTGCAGGTCTTTGGCCTGCATGACGGGCGACAGGGACTGGTCTGATGCAGCTTCCAAGAGGTCGCGTACAGGGCGGCTGTCAATGAGTTTTCGGGTGTAAGGGTGCTTTGGATATGAAAAAACCTCGGCCACCGTGCCGTGCTCGACGATGCAGCCATCTTCCAT
>JANOLL010000137.1:0-3553 GCA_031419775.1 Polaromonas sp.
GCATCAAGAATGTAGGACATGAATGAGGAAAAGTCAGGGTTTATCAATGACCAGACGCGGCTCATTCACACCGGAGGCCCGATTAAATTGCATGAGGGTCATGGGCCCGACCTGACCATCTGGAGGAAGCCCGTGGGCCAGCTGAAAAGCCGAGACGCGCACCCGCGCAGCGGGCTCTTTGGCTGCCGAGGCCGGTGCTCGCCGGCCCGACACCGGCTGCGTGGTCGCGTTGGCATCCGGCAACTGGGCGAGTCGGGCACTGAGCCATTCGGCGCTGGGGCCAGTCTGGCCATTTAAGGCCTTTTCTGCATAGCCTTCCGGCAGGCGACGCAAGGTGGCAAAGTCGCCCCGCCAGGAGGACGCCAGAGTCGCCAGCGTCACCGTATGCGTTTGCGATCCTAACCGTAAGGTGGCGGTCTCTTTGCTGAGGGCTGACAGTACCGCGTAGCTGATGCGCTGCTTGCCATCAACTAGCGTCAGTACCCCCGGTCGGTTGAGTTCACGGATCAGCGACAAAGGGGTTTGCTGGCTGTTGAAACACGCCACCCGCTGCTGCAGCGCCGCCTTGCAGGGATCGGGCCCGTCGAGACTGAGGCCCCAAACTTCGCCAAGCGCCTGCCACGCCTGATTTTGGGTCATGGTGTGAGATTCCAGGCGGGCCATGAAATCATCTTTGGACAGCAGCGCTGGACCGGTCGGACGGGCCTGCGCCGATGCGCTCGGGGCAGGTGAGGGCGACGCTGAGCTTGCGGCTGCCACCGGTTCGAAGGCTGCCCATTCAGGTGCCCTGCTGACAACAGGAGTGTCCTGAACAGCCTTGGCTTCCCTTGCTGGAGAAGCTATCCACGTTTGCAGACCCCTGGTGGACGCCCACCAGGGCGCCAGGGCCAGCAGTCCCGCCAGACCGACCAGCGCCAAGGTAGCCGTTCGCCAGGGGCGACGGGTGGATACAACGGCTACCTGACCCTCCGCCCTTTCTGCGCTGGGCTGCGGTTTTAATTTCGGTCCGAACACTTCGGCCGCCGCCCTGTCGACCATTCGGTGGTCCACCCGCGGAGCGCTGTGGGCATAAGCACCCAACAGCGCCCGACCACACAGCAGGTTGATACGGCGCGGCACCCCGCGCGAAAGTTGATGAATACGCGACAGGGCTTTTTTATCGAAGGGCAGAGCGCCGGTCATGCCCGCGACAGCGAGGCGGTGGGTGATGTAATGCGTGGTCTCGCTGGCTGACAGCGCGTCGAGGTGAAAGCGCGCAATCACGCGCTGTGCAAGTTGTTCCAGTTCCGGACGGGCCAGCATTCGGCGCAGCTCTGGCTGACCTATCAGCACAATTTGCAGCAGCTTGCGCTCATTGGTTTCAAGGTTGGTCAGCAGCCTCAATTGCTCCAGCACCTCCGCCGACAGGTTCTGGGCCTCGTCAATGATCAAAACGTTGTTTTTGCCGCTGGCATGTTCACGCAACAAAAACTGATTGAGCGGATCAATAAATTCCTTTGCCGTGACCGCTGGTGCCAGCAACGGGATGTGGAACTCCTCGCAAATCGAAGCAAGCAGTTCGCTCACTGAAAGTTTGGGGTTAAAGATGTAGGCCACATTGCAATTGGCTGGAATCTGCTCGAGAAAGCAGCGGCAGACCGTGGTTTTTCCAGTCCCAATTTCGCCACTCAAGAGCACAAATCCACCGCCGCTGCCAAGGCCGTAGAGCAAATGCGCCAGAGCCTCCCGATGCCTTTCACTCATAAAGAGATAGCGCGGGTCCGGTGCGATCGAGAAAGGATCCTGACTGAGACCGAAAAATTTGGCGTACATACGGCAAGGATACGGTGAAAGCGGACCGGTACGGCTCATCGGGCGGCGAGGGCGGCCGCAATGGCCTTGTCTCCGGGTAAAAACCCTGAAACCTTACACTAGAGGGTACAGGCAAACCATGAACGCCCCCGTCGACGTCTCTTTTTTCACCCGCGCCGCCAAACCGCTGACCAGCTACCGCAAGTACTGGGCGGCGCGCTTTGGCAAGGCTAAGTTCTTGCCGACCAGTCGCGCCGAGATGGACGCGCTCGGCTGGGACAGCTGCGACATCATCATCGTCACCGGCGATGCGTATGTCGATCACCCCAGTTTTGGCATGGCCGTTATCGGCCGCATGCTTGAAGACCAGGGTTTTCGGGTCGGCATCATTGCGCAGCCCGAATGGCAAAGTGCCGAGCCGTTCAAGGTTTTAGGCAAACCCAATCTGTTCTATGGCGTGACAGCCGGCAACATGGACAGCATGATCAACCGCTACACGGCCGATCACAAAATTCGCACGGACGACGCCTACACCCCCGGCGATGTGGGTGGCAAGCGGCCCGATCGCGCGGCGCTGGTGTACTCCCAGCGTTGCCGCGAGGCGTACAAAGAAGTGCCCATCATCCTAGGTGGTATCGAGGGCTCGCTGCGCCGGATCGCGCACTACGACTACTGGTCGGACAAGGTCCGTCGCAGCGTGGTGGTTGATTCGAAATGCGACCTGCTGCTGTACGGCAATGCCGAGCGAGCCATCGTCGACATTGCACATCGCCTGGCTGCCAAAGAGCCGATCGCCACGATGACGGATATCCGCGGTACCGCATTTATTCGCCGCGCCGGGGATGAGACCGCTCAGGGGTGGTTCGAGATTGATTCGACCAGCGTCGATGCGCCAGGGCGCGTCGAGGCGCATGTCAATCCGTATCTGATGATCTCGGATGCAGCGAAAGCGCAGGGTGCGAGCTGCGCGCGCGAAGACGAAGCCGAGGGCGTGGCCTTGAAGGCCGAGGCGGCGGGATCTCCAGTGCTGGCCATGCTGTCCACATCAAAATCCACTGCCGCCAACCCTGCAATCAAGCCGCTTACCTTCGTGCCCAATCCCAGCCTGCCGCACATGCAGGGCCGCATCAAGGTGCCGCCGCGCGACCACTCGGTGATTCGCCTGCCGTCCTACGAGCAGGTCAAAAGTGACCCGGTGCTGTATGCCCATGCCAACCGGGTATTGCATCTGGAAACCAACCCTGGCAACGCCAGAGCGCTGGTACAGGCTCATGGTGAAGGCGCGACCGCACGCGACGTGTGGATCACGCCGCCGCCGATTCCGCTGACCACCGCCGAGATGGACCATGTGTTCGACTTGCCGTATGCGCGCAGCCCGCACCCCCGCTACGCCGACGAGCACGGCAGCCACGACCACGCCACCAAAATTCCGGCCTGGGAAATGATCCGCTTTTCCGTCAACATCATGCGTGGCTGCTTTGGTGGCTGCACTTTCTGCTCGATCACCGAACACGAAGGTCGCATCATCCAGAGCCGCTCTGAAGATTCGGTGATCCGCGAGATCGAAGCGATTCGTGACAGCGTCAAAGGCTTCACCGGCGCGATTTCCGATCTGGGTGGTCCGACCGCCAACATGTACCGCATTGGCTGCAAAAGCCCCGAGATTGAAGCGGCCTGCCGTAAGCCGTCGTGCGTGTACCCGGGTATCTGCCAAAACCTCAATACCAACCACAACCCGCTGATCAAGATGTACCGCCGTGCG
>JANOLL010000138.1:0-3884 GCA_031419775.1 Polaromonas sp.
TGGCCACCGCATCCCAGACGGCCATGTCGAGCGTGCCAACGGCCACCGAGCGTTCACCATGTCCGCCCGGTTTTTCATTGCTCATCATGGTGGCCCAAACCCGATCAGGGTCGAGGTTGGAGCCCGAGTCGTCCAGCATGGATGGCGGGTCCGCCTGCAGCAGGCGCGGCGCGAATCGCTCCCGAATCAGTCCGCCTTGGCCATAACGGCCGTTGGAGTTGAAGCCGTAGCCGACTACCCTTCGACCATCGCGGAACGCATCGGTCACCACTGCGACCAGGCTGGTGGTCATCTTGGTGAAGTCGATGTAGGCATTGCGTATGGGTGATGCAATCGGTTTGGTAACTTCGCGGACGTCGATGATTCGGATGGACATGGGAGGCGCTCCTCGATGCGCAATGATGACGCGTGATGTGGGGCAAAAACTGAACCCTTGCTCGCGCAGGGCAGAAGGCATGGTATTCGATTAAAGCGACTAAATCCCCTGCCCACCGGTTGGCCAATCGCTTACTTTCGGAAATGGCCGGAGCAGGTACAGTGAAGTTTTGTTCAATGGTTTAAACGGACATTCAATGGCTAATGGAGACAAAATGAAGACTTACAAAATCGCTTGTATTCCTGGTGACGGCATCGGTAAAGAAGTCGTGCCAGCGGGTCAGCAGGTGCTGGCGGCACTGGCCGCGCGGCAAAACGCGTTTACTTTTGAGTTCAGCTCGTTTGACTGGGGCGGAGATTATTTTCGCCGGCACGGCGTGATGATGCCCGAGGATGGACTGAACGATCTTCGCAGCCAGGACGCCATATTATTCGGCTCGGCCGGCGACCCGGATATTCCGGATCACATTACGCTGTGGGGATTGCGGCTGAAAATCTGTCAAGGTTTCGACCAGTACGCCAATGTCCGTCCCACCCGGATTTTGCCCGGCATTCAGTCACCGCTGCGCAATTGCAAACGCGAAGATCTTGACTGGGTCATCGTACGGGAAAATTCCGAAGGGGAATATTCAGGAGTGGGGGGGCGCGCGCACCAGGGCCACCCGATCGAGGTCGCAACGGACGTCTGCATGATGACCCGTGCCGGGGTCGAACGCATCATGCGTTTTGCCTTCCGGCTCGCCCGGTCGCGGCCCAGAAAGCTGCTGACGGTCGTCACAAAGTCGAACGCGCAGCGGCATGCGATGGTGATGTGGGATGAAATTGCCTTACAGATTAGCAAGGAGTTCCCAGATGTGGCCTGGGACAAGATATTGGTGGATGCCTGTACTGACCGCATGGTCAATCGTCCAGCATCGCTCGACACGCTGGTGGCAACCAATTTGCACGCTGACATTCTGAGTGACCTGGCTGCTGCGTTGGCAGGCAGCCTGGGCATTGCTCCAACCGGCAACATTGATCCCGAGCGCCGCTACCCGAGCATGTTTGAGCCCATTCATGGCTCGGCCTTCGACATCATGGGTAAAGGTCTGGCGAATCCACTGGGTACCTTCTGGAGTTGCGTGATGCTGCTCGATCACCTAGGTGAAGCGGCTGCAGCGCGGCAGCTGATGCAGGCTATTGAAGCCGTAACCGCCGATCCCAAGCTCCACACCGGCGACCTCGGCGGCACGGCGACTACTAAGGAAGTTACCAATGCCATTTGCCAGAGACTTGCGCACAATGTTTAAGCAAGTTGCGCCTAGTGCTGGATGAACTGGCAAGTCGCAGCAAAGATATCTGACCCCACCAGGAGACACCATGAAAACTACCTTTAGCCATTGGCTGGCCATTGCCGGCATGTGCATCACACCTGCCCTGCAGGCACAGGCGCCTGCGAGTCCGCCGGCGCAAACCGGTGCAGCCAGTGCTGCGAGCGGCTGCGTGGACAAAAGCGTGCTGTACTGGCAAGCCTTTCCACCGGGTGGTGAGTCGGACATGTCGGCTCGCCACCAGCAGGTAGTCCTCAAGAAGAAGTGCCCTGCCATCGATACCATCATTCAGTACAAAGCCGGCGCTGGAGGCGCTCTGATGTGGACACAGATGAACACCCTGCCAGCCGACGGCGTGAACGTGGTCGGCATCAACCTGCCGCACATCGTGTTTCAGCCCATTGAAGGCGAGGTGCAATACAAAACCGCCGACATTGTTCCGACCTACTGGTTTCACTTCACGCCCGACGCGCTAGTCGTGCCAGAAGCCAGTCCGCACAAAAATTTTGCAGAGTTCATCGCTGCGGCAAAAAAGGAGCCCGGCAAGATGAATCTCGGCGGATCGGGTCTCAATTCGGCTAACCATGCGTCGCACGAACGCCTCAATGCGCAGTTTGGCATCAAGAGCACCTACGTCCCATACAAGGGCACAGGCGATATGGCTCTGGCTGTTGTCGGCAATCAGATTGACGGCGCCGTCACCTACACGCCGTTTGCGATTGCCAACAAGGGCAAGGTGCGGACGCTTGCCGTCGCGATGGAAAGACGCCATCCGCTGATGCCCGATGTACCGACATTCAAGGAACTCGGGGTGGACTGGATTGACGGCGCTTACCGCGGGATCGGCATGCCGAAATCGACCTCGCCAGAGGCCCGCAAGAAAATGTCGGACCTGTGGGCATCGCTGAACGCAGAACCCGAGATGAAAGAGCTCGCTGCCAAGAGCGGATTCGAACTCGTCAACGTCGGCGTCAGCCAGATGGATGCCTTCATGGCCGAGCGAATCAAGGTCTACACCGAGGGCGCAAAGCGGCTGGGACTGGGCAAAAAGTAGCGGACGGCCCGTCCTCATGGCCGCGGGGTCTGGCCCGATGCGGGGGCGGCACAATAGCCAGAGGAGATTTCATCATTGACCGCGCCCGACCCTGCCCGCCAGCCCCGCCAGTTCCTTGACTACCTTTACCGCGCTGCAGTGCTGCGGGCCCAGCCCACGCACAGCATTGCGGCGTTTTTGCCCCGTCCGCCTACACCGGGCAGTGGTGGTCGCACCATCGTGATCGGTGCAGGCAAGGCTGGTGGCTCGATGGCCCAGGCGGTCGACGCCCTATGGCCGGTTGACGCGCCGCTGGAGGGTCTGGTCGTTACCCGATACGACCACACGCCACCGCAACCTAGCGGTTTGCAAGGGCGAATTGAAATCGTGGAAGCTGCTCATCCGGTGCCGGATGCAGCTGGCCTGCAGGCGGCGCAGCGGATGATGGCCATGCTCGACGGTCTGACGAAGGACGATTTGGTGTTATGCCTGATCTCTGGCGGGGGGTCTTCCTTGCTGACCCTCCCCGCACACGACCTGACGCTGCAAGACAAGCAGCGCATCAACCAGCAATTGCTCGACTGTGGCGCCAACATTGGCGAAATGAACTGTGTCCGTAAACATCTTTCGCGCATCAAGGGTGGACGCCTGGCCGCGGCCTGCGCCGCCGCGCGTGTGGTGACCCTCGCCATCAGCGACGTACCCGGCGACGACCTGTCGGTGATTGCGAGTGGCCCAACGGTGCCCGACGCGACCACCTGCGCCGATGCCGTCGGCATTTTGAGGCGCTATGACATTCAGGTCCCGGCGGCTGTGCGGGTGGCGCTCGAAAACGGTTCGTTGGAAACGCCCAAGCCGGGTAACGCGTGCTTTGGCGGCCATGAAGTGCACCTGATTGCCACGCCACAGCAAAGTCTGGAATCAGCCGCTGCCGTAGCCAGGTCAGCCGGCTTGGCAGCGCATATTCTGAGCGATGAAATTGAGGGCGAGTCGCGCGAAGTCGGAAAGGTCCACGCTGCGCTGGCACGCGCGGTGGCGCTAAAAGGTCAGCCCTTTCAAAGGCCTTGCGTCATATTGAGCGGAGGCGAGACAACCGTTACCCTTAGGCAGCAGGCCGGTGGCACCCCGCGCGGCCGGGGCGGGCGGGCGAGCGAGTTTTGCATGGG
>JANOLL010000139.1:0-7238 GCA_031419775.1 Polaromonas sp.
AGAGGCTCGGCGCTGCCGGCCAGCTGAGCTTGCTGCTGGGCCAAGCGCAGGGCCGACTCGATGTCGACCACCAGGTTTTCGTCCCGCGAGCGGGACAGACTTTGCATCAGCTCTTCAAGCTGGGTGCGCTGCAGGTTCACCTCACTGAGGCGGGTTTCTTGCAAAGCCAAGCGCGCGGACAGTTCGCGGGTGCTGTCCTGGGCCTGACGCGCCAGTGTGCGCGCCTCGATGGCCTGTGCGCCGGTGTCGAGGCTGCGACGTGCCAACTCTTCCTGAATGCTGCTGAGCTTTTGCCACAGCAAACCGCTGAGCAGCAAGGCCAAAGCGGCCATCGCCGCGAGCAGCAGGGCCCAGCGACGGGGTAGCTGGACCACATCCTGACTGAATGCCAACACCTTGTGGTCGGTCGCAGACGAGGCCGGCGGAACGGGAGACTGATCGCTCATGGATGACCAGATTCTATAGAGCGCAAGCTCGCAACAATGTCCACCAGCGTCGGTCGTGACGCCACAACAACACCCCAACCCGCCTCACGCAGGCTGCTGGCGATTCGGGGATGGGTCGCGACAGCGCGTGCCCGGCTCCAGTCCATGGCCGACAGGCTGCTTTGGCAAATCAAATTGGCCACAGCCTCCGAGCTGCTGAACAGCCAGAACGTGCCATCGTGACTGGCCGAACGCGCGCGTTCGAGTTGCCAGGCAGTGAGCTGCGGCGCACGGCGCTCATAAACCGTCACACACTCCACCTTGGCGCCGGCAGCTTCCCATTGCCGGGTGATCCAGTCACGGCCGCTGGCACTGGGCTGTCCTGCAGAAGCGGTCGGTTGAGTCGCCGGCGTGCAGCCGCGCACAATCAACACCCGCCGGCCGCGCCAGTCGCGCTGGCCAACCACCTTCCACAGATTCTGCGAATCAAATTGCCCCGCATCGGCCGGTGGCATGTCGATTTGGGTGAGGACAACGCCATGGGCCACCAGTGCCGCGGCGGTCCCAGGCCCGGGTGCCATCAAGCGAAGCTGCGCCGGAACCGGATCACACTCCTGTTTTGCTATATTTTTAATAGCTAAAGAAGGCCTAGAGACGCCAGCCAGGCTACCCATTTTCTTAAAGAAATAGTCGACGGCATTGCCACTGACAAACAGGCAAGCCGCGTAATGGTCAAGCGTCTGCCAGGCCTGCTGCAGGGCCAGGACATCTGAGGCGGCCGATGCCGGACCAATCTCAATCAGCGGCAGTGCCTCTGCCTGAACCCCTGCTTCAACCAGGTGCCGGACCCAATGCTGGGCATCCTGGTCGGGCCGGGTGACCAGCATGACGGGCTGGCCGCTGGGCGTTGCAGCGCCAACCCCCATGACCGCGCCCGGCGTCACGAGGCGGCGTTGGTGGCCCAGACCGCACCACCGGCGCGCAACTGGGCGGCCACCGCCTCCCCCAAAGCTTCGGCCTCTTCAAAATTGCGCACCAGAGCGGCTTTATGCGCATGCACCAGCGGCTTGAGTGCACCCTGCGGCATCGCATCGGCGTTGGCGGGATCACCCCAAGCCGCGCTCAGCAGCATACCCGCGTCGCCACCCGAAGTGGGGCCGCGGGTGAAAGCCGCCAGTGGCATCGAGCAACTTCCGCCCATGGCGCGTGACACGGTGCGCTCGGCCGTCACGGCCAGCCAGGTCGGTTGATCGGCCAGCGTCGCCAGGGCTTCCAGCAAGTCGGTGCGGTCGGCGCGCACTTCTATGCCCAGTGCGCCCTGTCCCGCAGCCGGAAGCATGTCGGTTGTCGCAAAGGTGCTGCGAATACGCGAGGCCAGTCCCAGCCGCTTCAGCCCGGCAGCCGCCAGCACGATGGCGTCATAGTGGCCCTCGTCAAGCTTGCGCAGACGGGTGTCGAGGTTGCCGCGCAAGGGCTCGATTTTCAAATCCGGGCGCAAGGCTTTGAGCAACACCAGGCGCCTGAGGCTGGATGTACCCACGACGGCGCCTACTGGCAGCTCGGCCAGTGATGCAAACCGATTGGACACAAACGCATCATGCGGGTCTTCGCGCGCCATCACGCAGGCCAGTGCGAAGCCATCCGGCAAATCCATTGGGACGTCCTTGAGCGAATGCACCGCCAGGTCTGCCCGGCCCTCGCTGAGAGCGACTTCAAGCTCCTTGACGAACAGACCCTTGCCCCCGACTTTGCTTAAAGAGCGGTCCAGAATCTGATCACCCATAGTGGTCATGCCGAGCAAGCTCACCCGCCAGCCCAGGCGCGATTCCAACAAGGCTTTGACATGCTCGGCCTGCCACAGGGCCAGCCGACTTTCACGCGTGGCAATGGTCACATTTTCCACGAGGGGGTGCTTTGCAGTCACGCGTTTTCCGTCTGTCAGTCTTGAAGTGAGCGCAATGCTAGCATGCAAGGTTAATCACCTGAAGGCGGAGATGATGACTTCTACAGATGTCAAAAGTGACAGGCCTTCGGTTCGGGCCAGAAGCAATGAACGTCCCCTGGTAGAAGACATCCGGCTGCTGGGCCGTATCCTGGGTGACGTGATTCGCGAGCAGGATGGCATGGCCGCCTTTGAGCTGATCGAACAGGTTCGCAAGCTCTCTGTCGCGTTCAGACGCGACGCTGACCACGAAGCAGACAAGGCGCTCAAGAAATTGCTCAAAAGCCTGTCGGCAGACCAGACCGTGAGCGTGATTCGCGCCTTCACCTATTTCAGCCACCTGGCCAACCTCGCCGAAGACCGCCACCACATCCGCCGTCGAACCATCCACGAGCGTGCCGGCGACACCCAGGACGGCAGCATTGACGTGGCGCTGGCCCGCCTGCGTTGGGCCGGCATTGCACCCAAAGCTATCGCCAACACCCTGGCGCACAGCTTTGTCTCACCGGTATTGACCGCCCACCCGACCGAAGTACAACGCAAAAGTATTCTCGATGCTGAACGCGACATCGCCCAGTTGCTGACCACCCGTGATGGCATCAAGGCCCAGGCGCTTGCCGTGACTGCAGTCAGCCCGGCACGTGCTGCCAAAGATGCTTTGACCCCGCGGGAGCTGTCTTCCAACGAAGCCCAGCTGCGCGCCCGGGTGATGCAACTCTGGCAAACGCGCCTGCTTCGCTTTACCAAGCTCACGGTGGCCGATGAAGTTGAAAACGCATTGAGTTACTACGAAGCGACGTTTCTGCGTGAAATCCCCAAGCTCTATGCCAACCTGGAGCGTGAGCTGGGTAACCATGCAGTACACAGCTTCTTACGCATGGGCCACTGGATAGGTGGCGATCGCGACGGCAACCCCAACGTCAGCGCCGACACGCTCCATTACGCCCTTCGCAGGCAAGCCGAAGTCGCCCTGCGCCACTACCTGACTGAAGTGCATTATCTGGGTGGAGAACTGTCGCTCTCGGCCATGCTGGTCGATGTGAGTCCCGCGATGCAGGCGCTCGCCGAAAGCTCGCCCGACACCAATGAACACCGCAAGGACGAACCCTATCGGCGTGCCCTGACCGGCATCTATGCGCGGCTGGCTGCCACACTGAAAGACCTCACCGGGGGCGATGCGGCGCGCCACGCGGTGGCTCCGCAAAACGCCTACCGACGCTCGGAAGAGTTCCTGGCCGACCTGCGCACGATTGACGCTTCACTTCGCACTAACCATGGCGCTGCCCTGATAGCCCAGCGCCTGCATCCACTGATCCGCGCCGTCGACGTGTTTGGCTTTCACCTCGCCACAGTTGATTTGCGCCAAAGCTCGGACAAGCACGAGGAGGTTGTTGCGGAATTACTGGCAATCGCGCGCGTGGAGACCGATTACCCAAGCCTCAATGAAACGGCCAAACGAGAGATGCTGATGGGTCTCCTCAATGATGCGCGGCCACTGCGTGTGGTGGGTGCCGTGTACTCTGCGCAGGCACAGGGGGAGCTGGCCATTTTTGAAGCCGCTTGCACAGCCAGAGCCCGGTTCGGCAAAGAGGCCATACGCCACTACATCATCAGCCACACCGAAACTGTGAGTGACCTGCTCGAGGTGTTGCTGCTGCAAAAAGAAGTCGGTCTCATGCGCGGCATTCTTGCCGACCACGCCACCCATGACCTCATCGTGGTGCCACTGTTTGAAACCATAGATGACCTGCGCAACGCCGCGCCCATCATGCGCGAGTTTTACGCCTTGCCCGGCGTGGCGCAACTGGTTCAGCGCAGCGGTGCCGAGCAGGACATCATGCTGGGCTATTCAGACAGCAACAAGGACGGTGGCATTTTCACCAGCAACTGGGAGCTGTACCGCGCCGAGATCGCGCTGGCTGAATTCTTTGATGGGCTGGCCAACTCTCATAAGATTCAACTGCGCATGTTCCACGGCCGTGGCGGCACGGTAGGTCGTGGCGGCGGACCCAGCTACCAGGCCATTCTGGCGCAGCCGCCGGGCACGGTGCGCGGGCAAATCCGCTTGACCGAACAAGGCGAAGTGATTGGCTCCAAATACGCCAATCCTGAAATTGGCCGGCGTAACCTCGAAACGCTTGTCGCAGCCACGCTGGAAGCCACCCTGCTACAACCCACCAAACCCGCAATCGACTCGTTTTTGCAGGCTGCGACGGAGCTGTCTCAAACCAGCATGGCGGCTTACCGGGCGCTGGTGTACGAAACACCGGGATTCACAGAATACTTTTTCAGCGCTACGCCGATTCGCGAGATTGCAGAACTCAACATCGGCTCGCGGCCGGCGTCACGCAAGCCATCGCAAAAAATTGAGGACCTGCGCGCCATCCCTTGGAGCTTCAGCTGGGGCCAATGTCGGCTGACATTGCCCGGTTGGTACGGTTTTGGTTCGGCTATTGAAACCATGCTGGCCAGCGGAGCTACGCCAGCAAGCCGCAAGGAAGCCCTCGCCCTGCTGCAAAAAATGGTCAAGCAATGGCCGTTTTTTAAAACTCTGCTGAGCAATATAGACATGGTTCTGGCCAAAAGCGACCTGGCGCTGGCGTCACGCTATGCCGAATTGGTGCCGGATGCTCGACTGCGTCATAAGATTTTTGGCATCATCGAAACCGAGTGGCACCGTACCGTCGCGGCACTGGCCCTGATCACGGGTGAAAAGCACCTGCTGGCAGGCAACCCAGCATTGCAGCGATCCATTCGCCACCGCTTTCCCTACATAGATCCCTTACACCATCTGCAGATCGAACTGATCCGGCGTTACCGTGAAGGCCAGTCTGACGAACGGGTCCAGCGCGGCATCTACATCTCAATCAATGGGATCGCCGCTGGTTTGCGCAACACCGGTTGACGATTACTTTCCGGGTCTGACAAACGACCTGTAGGCACCGTCCTATACCAAGTGCGGCGCCATCCGATAGGGTATCCAAGGGTTTGTTCGTAGGATGGTTTCTGACGGGCCTGCGTACGCGTTCCTGCCATGCAATTGAAGCCCTGACAGCTCCGGAGCACAACAAACATGACAACCCTGACGAATCTGGCGGATTTTTCATCTCACCGCGGTCAAAATGCTGCCGATTTTGTATCGACGGACTGTGCCGCGCTGGCCTCCCACATGAGCCATTGCGCCAGTTCGCGCGGCCGCTTCTTCGGCCTTCACGCGGCACTGGAATCGGCCCATTCGATGCTGCATCCACGACTGGTCACCGCGGCACTGATAGCTTGCTTGCTAACGGGTCTGGTCAGCATCGTCTAACCGTGTGGACAAACCCGTTCTCGACAGACTGCAAGGCTTAAGTCCGTACGCCAGAACCATCCTGTGCGCCGGACCCGGCGAGCCCCAGCCGCTGATACGAGCGGAATTGTTTGGTGCCCAACGTTTTGAGCAGCATGGACATAGCCTGGCACAGGCGCAGACCGTACGCAAATCCTCCCGCTGGGGCGGTGGTCCTTCATTTTTTCCCCGAGTCCAGGAAAATATTGCCGGCCTCAGGCAGGCCTATGACTACGTCGCAACGATTTCGCAAAGTGGGCAGTACGTTACCCCCGCGGCAGAGTGGCTGCTCGACAACTTTCACCTGGTTGAGGCGCAGTTGCAGCAAATTCAGGAGGGGGTTCCGCGCCGCTACTATGCGCACCTTCCCAAGCTGGCAGACAAGCAACTCGAGGGACTACCTCGCGTGTACGGCATCGCATGGGCCTACGTCGCCCATACCGACAGCGTGCTGGATCCCCTCCTTTTCACGGCATTTCTCAACGCCTACCAGGACGTCAGCGAGCTCAATCTGGGCGAGCTGTGGGCCTTGCCCACCACCTTGCGGGTGGTCCTGCTTGAAAACCTGCGCCGGGTAGCCGACCAGATTGCGGCGGGGAAAGCTGCTCGCGAGGCGGCCCATGCAGTGTGGGACTGCAGCACCCAACTGAGCCACAGTGAAATGGATGCGATGCTGGAAAACATGCGCACGCTCGGACTTGAGTGCAGCTTCCTGACGCAGCTCTGGCAGCGCATGCCGGATCACACACCTGAAGTGTCGACGCCACTGTCGCAGTGGACCGCCGCACATTGCCCCAATGGCCTGGCTCTGATCGCCGATAGCCAGTCCTCGCAGGTCGCTACCAATCTGACCATCAGCAACATCATCAACAGTCTGAGATTGATTGGCCAGCTGGAATGGACGGCACTGATCGAGCCGGTCAGTCGATCCCTGCGGGTGCTGGCCACACTGCCTGGCTTTGCATCGGAAAGCGAAGGGACGCGCCAGCAAATCACGCAGGCCATGGAAAAGATCGCCCGGAGCAGCGGGAAATCCGAAAGAGAGGTCGCCGAAGCCGTGGTGCAGCGTGCCCAGCCTGCATCCCATGCCGAGGCAGACCGGGGCCAAGACACTGCCTCGTACCATTTGATCGGCCCTGGCCGGTCGGCTTTGTCCGACGACCTCAGAGGTCAGACCGCCACTGTCAGGCGTTGGCAACATTTTTTTAGCGATGCCCTGGCCTCGCGTGGATGGCGTCTGGGCGTGTATGTGTCAGCGCTGGTGGCGGGAACACTCGGCGTGCTGGTGCTGACAGTCCGCGCTCTGCCTGAAGTAGCCTGGACCGAATGGCATGACTGGGCCAGCTGGGTCGCTCTCGGGCTGATGGCGGTTCCGGTGTCGGAAGCTGTGGCTGCGCTCATTCATCGGGTGATTGCCGAGTCATCACGCGTACGGTCCATGCCGCGGCTCTACTTCTCCGGCGGCATTCCGCCAGAGCATCGGGTTCTGGTGGTGATCCCCTGCATGCTGACCTCCGCCGCGTCAACGCGTGAACTCACCGAA
>JANOLL010000140.1:0-1541 GCA_031419775.1 Polaromonas sp.
CCGACAGGCCCGCCGCCGCCGCCATGGCGTAGGTTTTGGTAAAAGCCAGTGGCGCAAACAGCCGGCCCTCCTGGGCTTCGAGCGTGAACACCGGGATGAAGGACAGCGTGATGATCAGCAAACTGAAAAACAGCGCCGGGCCAACTTCGGTCGCCGAGTCTCCGATGACTCGCCAGCGCGCTTCGCCCTGCAGGGTGTCCCCGGGGTGGTCATGGCCCCAGCGTTCAAGGTGTTTGTGCGCGTTTTCAATCATCACCACTGCGGCATCAACCATGGCACCAATGGCAATCGCGATGCCGCCTAGCGACATGATGTTGGCATTCACCCCCTGGTAGTGCATCACGATAAAGGCCGCCAGAATGCCTAGCGGCAGCGAGACGATGGCCACCAGCGCCGAGCGCAGGTGAAACAAAAAGAGGAAGCACACCACCGCCACGACGATGAATTCTTCAAGCAGTTTGAAGCCCAGGTTGCTGATGGACTGTTCGATCAGCACGGAGCGGTCGTAGGTGGGCACGATCTGTACGCCCGCCGGCAAACTGCTTTGAAGCGACTTGATCTTGTCTTTAACCGCAGCTATGGTGTCCAGTGCGTTTTTACCCGAGCGCATCACGATCACACCGCCGGTGGCTTCTCCTTCGCCGTCCAGCTCGCTGATGCCGCGCCGCATCTCGGGGCCGATCTGGATACGCGCCACCTCGCCTAGGCGCACCGATACTCCAGAGCTGTTGGTGGATAGGGGAATCTTGCGGAAGTCGTCCAGGCCGGTGAGGTAACCCGAGGCGCGCACCACATACTCGGCTTCACCGAGCTCCAGCACCGAGCCACCGGTTTCCTGGTTGGCTTTTTGCAGGGCGTCGATCACGCGCGTGTGCGGGATGTTGTAGGCCGCGAGTTTGTCGGGGTCTAGCACCACCTGGTACTGGCGCACCATGCCGCCGACGGAGGCAACCTCGGCCACATTGGCCACGGTTTTAAGCTCGTACTTCAAAAACCAATCCTGTAGCGCGCGCAGCTGGCCTGCATCCATCTTGCCGCTGCGGTCGATCAGCGCGTAGGTGTAGATCCAGCCCACGCCGGTGGCATCTGGACCGAGCGCAGGCTTGGCCGAGGGCGGCAACCGGGACTGCACCTGGTTCAAATACTCCAACACCCGGGAGCGCGCCCAGTAGGGGTCGGTGCCGTCTTCAAACAGCACGTAAACAAACGAGTCACCGAAAAAGGAATAGCCACGAACTGTTTTTGCGCCAGGCACCGACAGCATGGTGGTCGTCAGCGGGTAGGTGACCTGGTTTTCTACGATGCGTGGCGCCTGACCGGGGTAGGGCGTGCGAATGATGACCTGCACATCCGATAAATCCGGCAGCGCGTCCAGCGGCGTTTGCTGTACCGCCCAAACGCCCCATGCTGCCACTATTACGGTGGCCAGCAGCACCAAAAATCGGTTGACAAGTGACCAGCGAATCAGTGCCGCGATCACTTGGCGGCCCCTTTGGCTGGCGCTGCCGATGGTGCATTGGCAACTGGGCCGATTTGCGTGA
>JANOLL010000141.1:0-3393 GCA_031419775.1 Polaromonas sp.
CCATGTGGCTTGGCAAATGTGGACTTTGAACCCAAAAACCCAGCCGGTCCCGCGGCCCTGATGGGTAGCATAGGGTCTACGGGGTGGCTCGCTGTGTGAACATTTCTATTCCGGCGAGATGCCCATTGCCACCAAAAAGCGCGCCACCATGTTGTAGGTGGCGATGGCACTGGTGAGCTCAACGATCTCAGTGGTGTCGAAATGCTGCTTGAGTGCAGCGAACACGGCGTCGTCAACTTTGACGTCCAGCGTCATCTGGGCGGCATACTGAATCACTATCTTTTCAATAGCACCGAGCGCAGGACTGGTCGGGGCTGAGCGCGGATTTTCTTTCAAACACGCGTGCAGGGCATCGAGTTCGGCCTGGCTACCGCCGGCGGCCAGAAAGTCGGGTGCATGGTGGTGGTACTCGTACTGGGCACCGGTCAGCAGGGCGACAGTGCAAATGCCCAGCTCGCGCTGCTTGCGACTGGTCGGCAAGCCGGTGCGCACTGCGCCCAGATAAACATTCCAGGCGCGCGCCAGCGGCTCGCTCCACAGCAAAGCCTTGTCAAGGTTGATCAGGGTGCCGCCGCGCCGCTTCAAAATGGCGTCGACCAGGTCCTGCGGTTGGGCTTTGAGTTCTTGAGTCCAGTCGGGTATGCGCATGGTGGTGATGGGTCAGGTTAATAAGGATTCAAGGGTACAGCGAATTCAGGCGGGATAATGCAGCGATGCGAATCCGGTTTACAAAAATGCAGGGCGCGGGCAATGACTTTGTGGTGCTCGACGAGACCCGTAGCCCTCTGCACCTGGGCCCGGCGCAATACCGTTTTCTGGCGGATCGCCACTTTGGTGTGGGCGCCGACCAGATCCTCTCAGTGCGGCCCTCGCCGGGTCCCGGCATCGACTTCGAATACGTGATTCACAACGCCGATGGTGGCGAAGTCGAGCAATGCGGCAACGGTGCGCGCTGCTTTGTGCGTTTTGTGCGCGAGCGCGGCCTGACCAGCAAGGACGCGGTCAGAGTCAAAACCCTGGGTGGTGTGATTGAGCCGCGCATGCTCGAGGATGGCCGGGTCAGGGTGGACATGGGCGCACCGGTTTTCGACTTGGCCCGCGTGCCCTTTGATGCCGCCGGGCTCACACCCGTAACCATCAATGACTGGGAAAAATGGCCTCTGGCCCACGTATCATCTGGTCACGAAGCTCCTGTATTCATAGCGGTTCTGTCCATGGGCAACCCGCATGCGGTCCAGCTGGTCGATGATGTGGATGCCGCACCGGTGGCAGAAACGGGGCCGCTGATCGAAAACCATCCGCGCTTTGTACGCCGGGTCAACGCCGGCTTCATGCAGGTCGTCTCACGCAGCCAGATCCAGCTGCGGGTCTACGAGCGTGGCGCTGGCGAGACGCTGGCCTGCGGCACCGGTGCGTGCGCGGCGGTCGTGGCGGGCATCCGACTGGGCTTGCTCGACACCCAGGTGGCAGTGCAAACCCGGGGCGGCATGCTGACGATTGAATGGCCGGGGGACCTGGCGGCACCTGTCATGATGACCGGACCGGCCACGACCGTGTTCGAATCTGAGATCGACATTCCGGACCATCTTTAAAAGCCCGTCATTTCAAGCAGGGTCCGCGGGACTGGCTTCGCCAGACCGAAGGGGTTTTTGGGGTCAGAGTCCAAATTCGCCAAGCCAGAGGCCTGCCCCAAGGGTGTGGTGCCTTGCACCACAGCAAAATTGGCGTCTGACCCCAATAACCCGTGGGGGCATTGAAACCTACAATGCCCACATGAATCCCATCGACCAACCGATCACCGAAGACGACATTGCCAACTTTTTGGCTAATACGCCGGACTTTTTCGAGCGCCACGCCGAGCTGCTGGCGACGGTGCAGCTCTCCAGCGGCCACGGCAGCCGGGCGGTCAGCCTGCAGGAGCGGCAAGCCGGTTTGTTGCGCGACAAGATCAAGGGGCTGGAAGCCAAGGTAGTCGAGATGATTCGCCATGGGCAGGAGAACGTCGGTATTGCCGACAAGTTACAGCGCTGCACGCGCAACCTGCTGCTGACCGCGCATGCCCGCGATTTGCCAGAGACCATCGTCAACGAGCTTAAAACGCAGTTCGCGATCCCGCAGGCAGCGATCAAGCTCTGGCACTTCAATGGCATATTTTCAGGTGAAGATTTTTGTACTGGAGTCAGTGAGGATGTGCAGGCGTTCGCGTCGTCACTGACGGTGCCTTACTGCGGCCTCAATTCGGGTTTTGAGGCTGCCTCGTGGTTGCCAGAACCGACGCAGGCGGCGTCGCTGGCGATGATTCCCCTGCGCAACGATCCGAGTCAGGAAGCTTTCGGCTTGTTGGTTCTGGCATCGCCCGATGTTGAGCGTTTTCAGAGCGACATGGGGACTGAATTTCTGACGCAAATTGGCGACCTGGCCAGTGCCGCACTCACACGATTGTTGCCCCTGGCGTTCACCGAATAGGGCATGACCGGTCCTGCCCCGCTGCCGCACACAGCGCCCGATGCGCTGTCGGATCGGCCATTGAGCGAGGCTTTTAACGAGCCGCTGGTTGAGCGTTATCTGGAACATGTGCGGGTTGAAAAGCGTCTGGCGGCTCGGACCGTAGAGCTTTACCACCAGGATCTGCAGAAACTCCAGCGACACGCGGCCGAGGCGGGTGTTTCCCTGACGGCGGTGCAAGCTGTCCACATGCGTCGCTGGGTGGCGCAGATGCACAGCGCGGGCCGCAGCGCGCGCGGCATCGCGCTGATCTTGTCCGGCTGGCGGGGTTTTTACAGCTGGCTGGGCCGTGAGGGCCTGGTGGCCAGTCATCCGGTGCAGGGCGTACGGGCGCCCAAAGCTGCCAAGCCTTTGCCCAAAGCACTGGGGGTTGATGAGGCGGTCCAGCTGGCCAGCTTTGAAAATTCAGGTACGGATGGCAGCGGTGCAGCTACCCATCAGGAACTGCGTGACCGCTGCATCACTGAGTTGCTGTACGGCTGCGGTCTGCGGATAGGCGAACTGGTGGGGCTGGATGTGCAGGCTAGCCGTCAGGCGCTTGGCTGGGTAGACAGCGATGCGGCCGAGGCGCACGTGCTGGGCAAGGGCGGCAAACGCCGAACGGTACCGGTTGGCAGCAAAGCGATGCAGGCCCTGGCGCAGTGGCTGGCCGTGCGCGGCGGATGGTCGCGTGACGATGCGGCGCTGTTCATCAACCCGCGCGGCGGCCGTCTCACGCCCCAGCACATCCGTGTGCGACTCAAGCAGCGCTCGCTGCAGGCCGGGCTGGCGACGCCGGTGCATCCGCATATGCTGCGCCATTCGTTTGCCAGCCATGTGCTGCAATCGAGTGGCGACTTGCGGGCGGTGCAGGAGCTGCTCGGCCATACCAGCATCACCACGACGCAG
>JANOLL010000142.1:0-4903 GCA_031419775.1 Polaromonas sp.
CGACTTGAACAGCCTTACGACTGCGCCGGTAGTGCCAAAAGTGAAGGCTTGGGGATTGCCCTGCTCAGCGCGATCGACAGCGACGATCCGACCGCTCTGATTGGTCTGCCGCTGATTCGAACCTGCAAGATGATTCAGGAGGCAGGCATTAGCGTGCTTGCGACCGACGCCCGCCTATCATGACAACGATTTTCCAGGGAAAACTGTATTTGGTTCCTGCGCCACTCGATTTTGGCTGCACCACCCAGGCAGCTTTGGAAGACGTGATGCCGCTGTCAACCCTGAGGATCGCAGCCCGCCTGCCCAGCTGGATTTGTGAAAACGCGAAAAGTACCCGCGCTTACCTCAAGCGCATCCATGAGCTTGAGGCTCTGAGCGCGCCACTCCAGTCACTGCAGATTCAGGAGCTGCCGCGGGAAATTCACAAAAAAGGGGACCACAGCGGAAACTTTGACGCCCGTCCGCTGCTGCGAGCCGCCCTGGATGATCGCAATCCCGCCAAAGAAATAGGTTTGGTGAGTGAAGCCGGCATGCCAGCTATTGCCGACCCGGGCTCATCGGTGGTACGGGCTGCGCATGAGTTGGGCCTTCAGGTGTTGCCATTGACAGGACCCATGTCACTGATGCTGGCCTTGAGCGCCAGCGGCCTGAATGGCCAACATTTTGCGTTTACCGGCTATCTGCCCCAGGACGGCAACGAGCGCGTACAACGCATTCGGGAGCTTGAATCCACCGCATTGAAAACGGGACAGACCCAGCTATTTATCGAGACCCCGTATCGCAATCCTGCCCTGCTACAAGCCCTGCTACAGACGCTACAAGGCAATACCCGATTGGCACTGAGCTCCGGCCTGACACTGGCCAACGGCTGGTCTTACAGCGCTCTGGTGACCCAATGGAAAAAGCAAAAACCGTCGGCGCCGTTGAACCTGCCCACGGTTTTCTGCCTCGGCCGATAACGCGATACTGGCCTAGCGGATGGCCGGAATCGACCTGAAAGCCCGAATGGCGCCATCACCCATGGCCGCGCCAAACTTCTTGGCCAGGCGCTCGGCCACGTTGTCGCGGCGCGTGTAGTCAATGATCTCTTCTGTCTTGACCACCTCGCGGGCAACGAAATCCAGGTTACCCAGCTGGTCTGCCAGGCCCAGTTCAATCGCCTGCTGGCCGGTCCAGAACAGGCCGCTGAACATGTCAGGGGTTTCCTTCAAGCGTTTGCCACGCCCGGCCTTGACCACACCGATAAATTGCTGATGAATCTGGTTAAGCATGGCCTGGGCCAAGGCGCGTTGCTTGTCTCCCTGAGCACTGAAAGGATCGAGGAAACCTTTGTTTTCCCCAGCGGTTAGTAGGCGACGCTCCACGCCCAGTTTGTCCATCAGACCCGTGAATCCGAAGCCATCCATCAGCACACCGATGCTGCCAACAATGCTGGCTTTGTCGACAAAAATCTGGTCGGCCGACACGGCAATGTAGTACGCGGCCGATGCGCAGGTTTCTTCCACCACGGCGTACACCGCCTTCTTGTGCTTGGCTTTGAGGCGACGGATCTCGTCATTCATCATGCCAGCCTGTACCGGGCTGCCACCGGGAGAATTGATCAGCAGCACCACGGCCTTGGCCCCCTCGTCTTCAAAGGCAGCCCTGAGAGCAGCATTGACAAACTCGGCGCTGGCGTCTGCACCAGGCGCAATCTCGCCCTTGATTTCGACCACTGCGGTGTGCGGCGCAGAGGCTGCACTGGAGGCGGTGCCGCGGTGCAGAACCATCCAGACCAGGGCAACCAAAAATACCAGCCACGACAGACGTACGAAGGTCTTCCAGCGACGGGCGGCTTTTTGCTCATTCAGCGCCGCAAATGCCAGCTTCTCAAGCGTTGCCCGCTCCCAGCCTGGCGGATTCAAGGGCTGCGCATCAGAGGATTTTTTTGCTCTTATTTCTGTAGCGTCGTAGCTCGTAACAGCGGGCGCTTCCGCCTGAACCGCATCCACATCTGGGCCAGGCGGCGAAGGAATGGGGGGCTCGGCATCGGGGCGATTGGAATCAGTCATGGGGCTAGTTTAGAGGGGTATTAAAACTCTGGCGGCTTGAGGTTGTAAGCGGAATGCCAAAAAACCACCCCGTTATTTTCGGATAGCGTGATCTTGACCAGTGCTCCGTGACACGGCCCGGCCGCACAGTGGCCGGAATCAGGCGAGTAGGCGGCTCCATGACTCGCGCAAAGTAGCCATTGCCCCGATTCATCGAAAACGCGATTGGGCAGCCAGTCCAGCTCCATCGCGACATGGGTGCAGCGATTCAGATAGGCATGGGGCACGCCCCTGAATCGAACGGCGAAAGCGCGGCAGCTCTGACCTGCGTAATTCACGTCAAACGGAACGGCGAGCCCACCTTCAACCAGATCGCCGCTTTGGCAAAGACTCAGCAAGGGGTGCATGCCATCGCCAGCCATCAACCGTTTTTAATCAACCAATGGTGCAGCTCTGGCACAGAGTTAGCCACATAGCGCGGACCCAGGGCATCAAAAGCCTCGGGTTCGTGCGCTCCGTAGCTCACACCGGCGCTGGGGCAGCCGGCATTGAGCGCCATTTGCAAATCGTGGGTGGTGTCGCCGACCATCAGCACACGCTGCGCGGGCACTTCAAATTGGGCCATCAGCTCATTCAACATTTTTGGATCAGGCTTGCCGGCCGTCTGGTCGGCGGTACGCGAGGCATCAAACAAGCCGCGCAATTCCGCGCGATGCAGTGCTTCGTCGAGTCCCCGGCGTGACTTGCCGGTTGCCACAGCCAGCAGGTGGCCCCGAGACCGAAGTTCGTCGAGCATCGGCAAGACGCCTTCAAACAGGCTCAGGTCATTAGCATGCCTCGCATAGTGAAAGCGGTAGCGCTCGCCCAGCGCCGGGTATTGGTCAACCGGCACATCCGGCGCCGCATGGGCCAGGGCCTGGCTCAAGCCCAGCCCAATCACATAAGCAGCGGCTTGGTCCGTGGGCACGGTGCCTCCCACGTCACGCACGGCCGCCTGGATGCATCGAACGATGATCTGGGTTGAATCAAACAGCGTGCCATCCCAATCGAAGGCAATCAGGTCGAAGTTTCTCTTTGGCATGCGCCTATTGTCGCTGCGCAGTATTTCCGCTGTGCGACGGGTTTACTCGCGCTGACTGGTGTCGGGAACCTGAGCAGAGCCCGGCAAAATCTGCTGTAACTCACCAGGAAGCGGCGCCAGCAGATGAATGGTTTTTCGCGTCTTCGGATGGTTGAATTTCAGGCTCCAGGCATGCAAAAACATCCGCTTCAGCGCAGCTGAGCCGGCCGCAGTCTTTTGTAGCGCCTTGTTCAGCTGAAAGTCGCCATATTTGTCATCACCGGCAATCGGGTGGCCGGCATCGGCCAGGTGAACACGAATCTGATGGGTCCGGCCGGTTTTGATCGTCACCTCCAGCAGGGTGAGTGGCATGTCGGGCGCGGCCGGATGAGCGGGAATCGCCGATTTCACCTTGACCAGCGTGACCGAGCGCATGCCATCCGGGTGGTCATTGGCTACTACCTTGACTCGCCTTTCGCCATTTTCAAGCAGGTATTTATGCAGTGCCCGGTCAATCACGCGCTGATTGGCAGGCCAGTTACCGCTAACGAGGGCCAAATAAACCTTGTCGGTTTCGCGCTCCCGGAACTGCTCCTGCAGCAGTTTGAGCGCCATGCGCCGCTTGGCGATCAGCAAGATGCCGCTGGTTTCACGGTCAAGCCGGTGCACCAGTTCCAGAAAATCGGCCTCTGGCCTGGCCATGCGCAACTGCTCGATCACACCAAAGCTCACTCCGCTGCCCCCGTGCACCGCGACCCCAGCGGGCTTGTCGATGGCCAGCACAAAGTCGTCTTCAAACAGCACCGGGAACTCTGCTGGCGTGGCATAACCCCCAACCGTTGAGCTGGCACCGTGCCGGTGCACCTGTCTAGCGGTTTCGATGGCCTGGGCTTTTTGATCGGCCCGCTCCGAGGTGCGAACCGGGGGTAATCGCACCACATCGCCAGCTTCGATGCGGGTATCGGCATGTGCCCTGCCCTTGTTCACCCGCACCTCACCGCTTCGGATAATCCGGTAGACATGGGTTTTGGGCACGCCCTTGAGTTGGCGGATCAGGAAATTGTCGAGTCTTTGGCCAGCGAAGTCTTCGTCCACCGTCACTAGCGTCGCTGCGGGCATTGGGGCTGGATGGGCTTGACCCGAATGGTCTGAAGCAGCCCCTATAATGTGTTTCACTAGCGATGCGCTGTAAGTGGTTGATTTGTCTGGAGTTTAGTCCACACAGGTCTGGTGCCGGGCCAACTGCCCCAATCCTGAGCCATAAGCGGCCTTGCTGGAAGGTCGATGCCCTGCGGGCAACTGCCACGAGCGATGGGTGCCAGGCACACCGCTTGTCCAGTGGCTTGCTCGACAAACGAGTCGACGATTTGCGAACAAAATTACGGAATACCATGCACACAGCCCATCAGGCTGCGTGCGGATCCTGCTGAGACCAAGTCAACTACGGGTAGCTCCTTGATAACAACGCTGATGAGTTTGATGGAATGGTGCCGGAGGCGCTTCACGACGAAAGTGAGCCCTGCCCGCGGCATGAATCAGCTAGCAGCCCCTGATCAACCTGCTCCATATGCTATATTTTTAGTAGCATACACCTGTTTGACCCCTGCTCACTCCATCCACGCGCCTACGCCCAGACATCTTCCCTGACTGATCTTCGACTCAGTCACGGCACCGTCAAAAGCTCTCCGGCAATTCCCCACGTTCGCGCTTCGTCCCTCTGGCATCGTTTGCCCAATTTGGGCAGGTTAATGGATGGCTGAAACATCCCAACGAAGAACGAAAAGAGGGCTACCCCATGAAACGGATGCTGATC
>JANOLL010000143.1:0-1522 GCA_031419775.1 Polaromonas sp.
TTAGCGTAGGGCTGGGCAGACAGTCAACCCGGGGCTGACAGCGCTGGAACAGGCCGAGTGACCAGCCCAGGTTCGAGCGTCATGCGCTGAGCATTGGCATAACAGACAAAGCGCTTGTTGGTCGCGCGGCCAATGGCGCACAGACCTACCGCCTGCGCCACCTGGTGACCCATCTGGGTGATACCGCTGCGTGACACCACTGTCGCAACACCCATCTGCGCGGACTTAATGACCATCTCACTGGTCAGACGGCCGGTCGTGTAAAACACCAGGCCCGCACAGGCGTTGGGGAGCGTGGGAGCCATGTTCATCCACATCCAGCCCGCAATGGTATCGATGGCATTGTGTCGGCCGACATCTTCGACGAAGAGCAACATTTCCGGTCCGGCTCCATTCGTACTGAACAACGCGCAGGCATGGACCGACCCGGCTGACTTATAGGTGCTTTCCTTCAGTCGGATGGTGTTGACCAATACGTACAGTTGGCTCTGTGTGATGCCCGCGCCAGCTGGCAAGCGAATTTCATCGACCTCATCCATCAAACTGCCAAAGACACTGCCCTGCCCGCAGCCCGTCGTTACGACGCGCCTGGACGTTTTTTCATCTATGTCGGCAATGCCATGGCGTGTGATGACGGCCGCTGCGCCCACTTCCCAGTCCACAGTGATGGACTCGATATCCGCGACATCCCTGATCAGACGCTGGTTACGCAAATAGCCAAGCACCAAGAGTTCGGGAGATGCGCCCAAAGTCATCAGGGTGACCAATTCCCGTTTGTCCACATACACCGTCAGCGGCCGTTCTGCGGGGATGGATACCGGATGGTGTTCACCATACTCATTGACGGTGTCGATCTCGCAGGTCAGCGGCGCGTGGGCTTGGGTAAGGGTTGGTAGTAGGGGCTTGGACATGCAGGTAGGCTACAACGAAAAAGGCCGACACCTTTCGGGCCGGCCTTTCAGGGCTTGATCTGAAGGGGCTTTAGCTCAAGGTTTTTTGACCGGGTTAACTACCGCATCAGGCTGCCTGGTATTCGGAGGACTGGCGGCTGTAGCCGTAGGGGAATGAGCCCCTGCCGCTTCAAGCGGTTTGGCCTCTGCGGGTGGGGCGGCAACATACACAAAGGCTCCTGGGTCAGCACAAGGAGGCACCGCTGTAGCAGGCTTGGTTTCTTTACCGGCCGACTTGGCAGACTTGTAGTAACTGGCCGCTACCCTGTCTTGCGCCTTGCACAGTGCATACACATCCACTTTTCCCGTCCAGGCGGTTTTGGCTGCCGTCTCGGCCGCTTTGGCCTTGGCCTCGTCGCTAAGAGGTGGCAGCTTGGCCATCGCCGATACACACAGTACCGAAAGAAAACTCGCGGTGAGACCAGATTTAAAAGAAAGATTCATGGAATTTCTCGCTATTTGTCGATTCAGCTTCAAGCCTGGGCAGTTTCGCCGCTGGCTACTGGCTGGCTACGCTGAGCGGGGATTTTCCCGGCTTTAACATCGTTGTACCACCACTCATGGTGTTCCTT
>JANOLL010000144.1:0-2297 GCA_031419775.1 Polaromonas sp.
AAATTCAGGCGAATATTGCGGGAAAACTGGGTGGAAAGTGAGGCGTCCTTGGGCAGGACCTGGGAGAACGCTGGCACCAACAATACGTCGTCGAAGGTGAGCGCTTTGCCGAGTAGGCGCATAGGGATAGCTCCAAAAACGTGATTGTACCCGCGGCTTTGCGCCCTTTCTCCTGCCAACCAGGCCGTGCTTCACTGCAGAAAACCGTGCAAATGTCCCAAATCGACTGGCGCTGCTTTGCCAATCGCAGTGCAGCGGCGCTACACTTTGCCCATGGCTCACTCACATGCTGTAAGAATCCTGTTGCTGGCGGTTGTCAGTTGGACGTTTGCACCGACTGCCCTTGCGCAGTGGCAATGGACAGAAAAAGATGGCCGCAAGGTCTTCAGTGACCGTCCGCCTCCGTCTGAAGTTGCCGACAAGGATATTTCGAGGCGTCCATCCGATAGCTCGAAAACATCCGCGCAAGGCAACACCGGCGTGGTAGCGGCTGCGGCTAGCAAGCCCGCCACGGCGGCTTCTGCCGCAGCAGCGAAGGCAAGCTCACCGAAGCTTTCGGGCAAGGATGCTGAACTGGAAGCCAAGAAAAAGCAGGCCGAGGAACAGGAAGCCGCCAAAAAGAAAAGCGAAGAAGAAGCTTCTGCCAAAGCCAAGGCCGACAATTGCGAACGTGCAAAAACGGCCATGGCTACCTTGCAGTCAGGGGCCCGCATGGCCACAGTCAACGCAAAAGGCGAGCGTGAGGTTTATGATGACGCCAGGCGTGCCGCCGAAGCCAGGCGCACGCAGGAAATTATGGCTTCGAGCTGTAAGTAAGCCTTTGCCGGGCGGAATCAAATTCAGATTTCATTCGCCTGACTGGCGGTTTGCCCGGTCGTCCTCGCGACTAGTAGCCGGCTTTGCCACCCGCCCGGGTAGTCGAAAACAAGCCGGCCCTTTTTACACCCTGACGGTTAAAGCGCTCCCGGCGAGCCACTTTGGGGTCAACTCGCAGGCTGCGATAAATTTCGATGCGGTCATTGGCTTTCAGCTTCTGACGCAAACTGGTGCGTTGACCCCAAATTCCCACTTCTAGAGTTGGCGTTCTCAATTCCGGAAATTCGTCGAAAACGCAGCACTGCGCCAGGGCCAGACTGACGGGGCTTCCTTCCGGTAGTTCAAGCCACCATTCACGCACGAGTCTCGCTGCTGGTGAGTAGACAACGGACACTTTCATGAAGTTCACCTGGTTTCAGGTGCTGCCATACACCTGACCCGCACGTTTGACGAACGCATCCACCAGGCTACCGGCAATTTTTTCAAACACCGGGCCGATGAGGGCGGCCAGCGCCGCATTATTGAAGTCGTAGCGCAGACTGAACTCAACCTTGCAGGCCCGCTCGCCCGCTGCCCCGACAGGCGTAAAGTCCCATTGCCCATCGAGCTTTGAAAACGGTCCCTTGACCAGCAACAAGTGAACCTGGCGGTCAGGTATGTGGGTATTGCGGGTCGTGAAACTCTGTTTGAGACCCGCGATAGACAGCCCCACAGTAGCGGTCATGCCGCTAACATCCTGCTCACTCACGCTGGCGTGGTCACACCAAGGCAAAAACTGAGGGTAGCGGGCCACGTCGATCACCAGTGCAAACATCTCGGCGGCGCTGTACCAGATGAGAACGGACTTGTGAACGGTTTTCATACAATCGACAACTGCGCGCAATTGTATTAGCCGTTGGCGCCCTCAAGTTCTCAGCCATGGCGACCAAAGAAGCATCTCACTCGAAAAAACCAGACGCCACGTCGTCGGGTAAATCAGCCACCAAGTTATCAGCCAAGGCGGCCGCGGCAGCTGTACGCATCGCCGACAACAAGAAGGCGTTTTACAACTACCACATTGAGGAGCGCTTTGAGGCCGGGATGGTGCTGGAAGGCTGGGAAGTCAAATCGGTGCGAGAAGGCAAGGTGCAGCTGACCGACGGTTATGTGGTGGTGCGTGGCGGCGAGCTGTTCATCATTGGTTGCCAAATCAACCCGCTCGGAACGGCCTCGACCCATGTCAGGCCCGACTCGGTGCGAACAAAAAAACTTCTGATGCACAAGGAAGAGATTCGCCGGCTGGTGGGCAAAGTGGAACAAAAAGGGTTCACTTTGGTGCCGCTGAACATGCACTGGAAGGCCGGCAAGGTCAAGTGCGAAATTGGCCTGGCCAAGGGCAAAGGCGAGCACGACAAACGCGACACCATCAAGGATCGCGAAGGCAAGCGCGAAGTCGAGCGCGCCATGAAGTCGAAAAGCCGTTAAACCGCTACGCGCCGGTT
>JANOLL010000145.1:0-2650 GCA_031419775.1 Polaromonas sp.
TTCCTGAAGCGTTTGCAAGACGCAGCCGGCCTCGACCGTCATGGTCAGGTTGGCGGCATCCACCTGCCGGACGGCATTCATGCGCTGGAGGCTCAGCACAATCTGTTGTCCTGAGCTGTCGGGTGTGGAGCCGCCCACCAACCCGGTGTTGCCGCCTTGCGGCACGATGCTCACACCTGCGGCTGCACAGGCCTTGACGACATCAGCCACCTCCCGGACCTTGGCCGGCCGCACCACGGCCAACGCCTTGCCGCGCGCGCGTTTTCGCCAGTCCAGTTCCCAGGCCGACAGGTCGCCTTCAACCATGACATGGGCTGCCCCGACGACAGTTTGAAGGGTTTCCAGCAGCAAGCCGTTCATGCGGGTTCAAGCGTTTTTTTTAGCCTGACGCGCACATGCAGCGAGCAGGCCACAAACAGCAGCAGGCACAAGCCGACTTCGATCATGGCCAGATAATTTCCCGGTGGCTTGTCGCTCCAGGCGCGCACGGCCCCCTCGGTGAAATACAGCCAGACCAGCAGGCTGATCCAGCGGTAGGTGTACATACGATTTTTCAGGATACCCGCCAATGGCAGGCACAGCGGCAACACTTTCAGTGCGAGCAATGAGCCGCCTGGGCGAATCGGTGCGAGCACCATTTCCCAGGCCAGGCCCAGCGCAATCAGCCCGATCATGCTGCCCAGTGCAACCCACCGGATCCATTCGATTTGCTTGGCTTTGTTCATCTCGATGGCATGATACCGGGGATGACATTCCAGCAATCCCTGCAGGCCCGAATTGCGGAACTGCTGACCGAACTGTCGCGCTTCCCGTGGCGCGAAACCGCTCTGACCTTACGCGATCGTTTCAGGGAGGACCGGATGGGGCTGACTGCCAGCAGTCTGACCTTCACCACGACCATTGCCTTGGTTCCTTTTTTCACCGTGGTACTGGCGATTTTTACGGCCTTCCCGATGTTTGCGACGATACAGGACGCTTTGCAGGGCTGGCTGGTGCAAAGCTTAATCCCCGACCACATTGCCCGTCAGGTGCTGGGCTACCTGACGCAGTTCAGCCGGCAGGCCAATAAGCTGGGCGTGGCGGGATTGGCTGTGCTGCTGGTCACGGCGATTGCGTTGATTTTGACCATAGACCGAACACTCAACAGCATCTGGCGAGTCAAAAAAGCCCGGCCATTTGCCCAGCGCGTCCTGGTTTACTGGGCGGCCATCACGCTAGGACCACTGTTGCTGGCAGCCAGTCTGGCGGTCAGTTCGTATGTTATTTCAGCTTCGAGCGGACTGGTGCGGAGCCTGCCCTTCAGTCTGCGTTTTTTTCTGGATACCTTCCAGTTTGTCCTGCTGGCCGGGGGTGTGGCGGTACTGTATCGCTACATACCTTTTTCCTATGTCAAATGGTCGCATGCCTGGGCAGGGGCGCTGTTTGTGGCGGCAGGCATCGAAGTAGCCAAAAAAATGTTGAGTTTTTACCTCATCAAGGTCCCTTCTTATTCGCTGATTTACGGCGCCTTTGCGACCTTGCCGATTTTGCTCATCTGGATTTATGTCTCCTGGGTGATCGTGTTGATGGGGGCGGTCATTGCAGCTTATTTGCCCAGCCTGATGGCAGGTGTCGCGCGTCGGGGTGGCGGGCACGGATGGCAGTTTCAGTTGGCGATAGAGATATTGCAGCAACTGTATCGCCAGCGTGAGACGGCCAGACGGGGCTGTGGAGCGACCAGTCTGGCTCAGGCGCTGCAAGTAGATGTGCTTCAGCTGGAACCGGTGCTGGAAGTCCTGATGCGCCTGGAATGGATCGGCCAGCTGGTCAATGACGGTGAACAGGAATTTCGGTACATCCTTTTGGCGGACCCTCAACACACGCAGCTGGAACCGTTGATGCATCAGTTATTGCTGGTGAAGACGGTTTCAACCCTGCCGCTGTGGACCCAGGGCCAATGGAGCGCCCTGCAACTCCGGCATGTACTTTGAGAGGGCAGCGGCTCAAACTCTAAAAAAGGTCAATTCGGGACGGGCTGGGCCGCACAGGCAGGCGATATGGGCTATATTGAAACCGGGCTTTGCGGCTGGGCGGGGTAGTGAGAAGATGAGGCGCTAAGCTGGAATTGTCGATTTATCACCAGGAGACGTAAATGAAGGTCCATGACATCTTGCGCGTCAAAGGCAACACCCTTTACACCGTGCAGCCTGATGAAGCGCTATTCAGTGCGGCCCAGATCATGGCTGACAAAGACATTGGCTCGCTGGTTGTGATGGATCACGGCGAGCTGGTGGGTATGCTGACTTTCCGCGAGGTGATGCTGTGCCTCGTGAAGAACGGCGGAGAAATAGGTTCCACGCTGGTGCGTACCGCCATGGACGATCATCCGCTGACCTGCACCTCCGAAACCGAGCTTGATGAAGTGCGTCGCATGATGCTGGACCGCCATGCTCGGTACATGCCGGTGCTCAATCAGAAAATGCTGATGGGTGTGATCAGTTTGTATGACGTGGCCAGGGCCGTCGTCGACAGTCAAAACTTTGAAAACAAGATGCTCAAGGCCTATATTCGCGACTGGCCGGCCGAACAGGGAGAAGAGGGCGAGTCCAAGGTGCCGTGAGGCGTACTGCCGTTTTTCTGAAACTTTGCCCGCGCGTGGCCGGGTCGATTC
>JANOLL010000146.1:0-1900 GCA_031419775.1 Polaromonas sp.
CACTGGCACTCGCGCGGGCAGGTAGGCATGTCCGGAAAAACTGCCCATGCGCCCCCTGGAGACCACCACCAGTCCTGGCTGCTGCGAGACCAGTGCACCGCCCACCACACCCGACTGGCGTTTTTTGCGGGCAAGCTCTTCAAAAGCCGGATAGGAATCCCCAAAAAAAAGGCGCCAATCGGGCAGCACCGGCCCCTCCCAGGTCACCGCGAAAACATTTCCACCGGGCGATGCAAATTCCTCTACCCGGGTACCGGTTGGCAGCACAGTCTGGTGCACGGTGTAGCGCGTATCGGTCTTCTCGGAAATCGCCGCCAAACGCGACACCGTCTCAGCCCGTTTAGCCTCGGGGTTGTGGGGCACTCCGCCCAAAGCCGCCAGCGCGACCGACGACCCAGCCGCTAACGCCAGCGTCAATGGCCCCGTCCACATCAGACGATGAAAAATGGTCATTTGCCGTCACCTTTCAAAACAATCGCCTTAACAAATCTACAAATCAAATCTACAAATCTTCACCACTCCACCCTGGTGTTGCCCTCGTCCGATACCGAAGACCGGGATTAGTTCAAACGACCACTGGCTCATGCTCCAGCATGATGCCGAATCGCTCGTAAACACTGGTCTGGATCGCCTTGGCAAGCGTCATCACTTCACCGCCCGTTACCGGATCGGCCTGGCCACCCCGATTGACCAGCACCAGCGCCTGCCGGTCGTGAACGGCAGCGTTGCCGATATGTTTGCCGCGCCAGCCACAGGCATCAATCAACCAGGCCGCCGCCAGTTTGACCGAGCCGTCTGCCAGCGGATAGTGAACGATTTTAGGTTCACGCTGGATGATGTCGGCGCACTGCTCGTGCGACACAGAAGGGTTCTTGAAAAAGCTTCCCGCATTGCCCAGCACCTGAGGGTCAGGCAGCTTGGCGCGCCGAATATCGACAATCCACTCATAAATTTGTAGCGCACTCGGATGACTGGATGAGGGCTGCGACGCCATTTGTTCCATTTTCTTGGCAATATCGGCGTAACCCAGCACCGGCTTCCAGTTTTTCGGCAAGGCAAAACGTACCCGAGTAATCAGCGCCCTGCCGGCCAGACCAAAGCCCGGCTGACCGGCTGCGTCGGGCTTGCTGGTGTGTTTGAACACCGAGTCGCGGTAGCCAAAGGCGCACTGCGCAGCATTAAGCGTGAAACCCTGACCGGTGTGCAAATCCACCGCGTCAAGTGACTCAAAACGGTCTTGCAACTCCACACCATAGGCACCAATGTTTTGCACCGGCGACGCACCCACCGTACCAGGAATCAGTGCCAAGTTTTCCAGCCCGGGGTAGCCGTTATGCAGCGTCCAGTTGACCAGCTCATGCCAGTTCTCGCCGGCACCGGCCTCCACAATCCAGGCTTTGGCAGTTTCGCTGTGCAGGCGCTTGCCCATGATCTCGACCTTGAGCACCAGCGGCTTGACATCACCCGTCAACACAATGTTGCTGCCGCCACCCAAAATAAACCTGGGTGCAGAGCGGAGCTCCGGCTGGGCCAGCAGATCGGCGATGTCCGCCTCACTTTTTACGCGGACCAGTGTCAGCGCCTTGGCCACAATACCGAAGGTGTTGGAAAACTGGAGCGGAACATTTTTCTCGACTAACATCCCTTAATTGTCCCACCCCTGCCGATGGCTCACTGCCGGACGGAAAATCATGCCTTCATTTGATACTGTGCTGGAAGCCGACCTGGTGAAGGTCAAAAATGCGGTCGAAAACACTGCCAAGGAAATCGGCACCCGCTTTGACTTCAAGGGCACCTCGGCCTCGATCGAGTTGAAAGAAAAAGACATCATCCTGATCGGCGACAGCGATTTTCAGCTCGACCAAATTAACGACGTGCTGCGCAATAAGCTGACCAAGGC
>JANOLL010000147.1:0-2210 GCA_031419775.1 Polaromonas sp.
GGCCGAGCGGGTCAAAACCATTGAAGATCTTCAGCACCGTACCCAGGTGCAACGCGAGGCGGCCGTGCTGATTGCCCAGCGCATTGAGGTGCTGTCGATCAAACCTTGGCGCGATGCGCAGACCGTACTCGACACCCTGCGTACCGACGTGGCGCACTGGCAATCCCAGGCCGATGAAATCACGCGTGATGCCAACTGGCCGAGCGTCGATGCCAAATTTCCACCGCTGCTGGATGCCTCACGCGGCCAATTGTTGGCGGTGTGGGATGCTTTTCAGGCTGCGATTGCGGTCACCGTCAAAGCCGCGGAGGACGCGGCGGCACCTTTGCCGGCAGTGCCGGTCTGGGCCGACGAAATTCGCGCGGGACGAGGTCAGGCGGTCGTCGCACCCGGCGAGGGCAGCGCCCGCCCGGCCAAGGTCAAAATCGATCCGGTCGTGCTCAAGGACCTGCGGGACAAAGCAGCAGCCACCGTGCAGGCGGCGCTGGCAAAACTTGAACACGAAGTCACTGAAGGTCATGGCAAGGTCACGCCAAAGGTGGCGGCGGACTTGCGCCAGGCATTGAAGGAAAACATTCGCAATATCGACAGCAAACTTGAAGCCGCTGCCCATGCCGCTCTGACCGCTGCGGGCGAGCTCGAAGGCTGGCAGCGCTGGCGCGCTGACCAAATCCGTGAAGAACTGCTGGTCAAGGCCGAGGCGCTGGTAGCCAAGCCGCTGGGCGGCAGAAAGCAGCAGGAAGCCTTGCGCGGCATGCGCGAACTCTGGAAAACCAGCGACCAGGGCGGTACGCCCAACCACGCGCTGTGGAAGCGTTTTGACGACGCCTGCAACGAAGCCCATAAGGTGGTCGAAGTCTGGCTTGAGACGCTGAAATTGCAGACCGAGGCCACCAAAGCGCAGCGCAAGGTGCTGATCGACGAGGTGCTGGCTTGGGCCGAGGCCAACAAGACAAATGTCGACTGGAAGATGCACATTCGCAGCCTCAACAGTTTTGTCGACAAATGGCGCGAGGCCGGTCACTTGAACGAGAAAGTCTTTGCAGAAATCCAGCCGCAGTGGAAAGCCGCGATGGAGCTGGCTGACGCACCACTCAGAGCTGCGCGCAGCGAAAGCCTGGCCCGCCGCAGTGCCATGATTGAAGAGGCGCAAGTGCTGGGTGCCGAGGCGGTGCTTCGTATTGATGCTGTCAAACATTTGCAACAGCGCTGGCAGCATGAAGCGCAGGGTGTGCCGATCGAGCGCAAGCAGGAGCAAAAACTGTGGGACGCTTTTCGCAAGCCGATTGATGACGCCTTTCAGCGCAAAACTGCCGAGCGTGAAAAAGCAGCTGCCGCGCTGGGCGAGTTTGACCGCATGGTACTGGAGGCATCGAAAGCCGTTGCCGCAGCCACGGCCAGTGGTGACGCGCAGCAGATTCATGCTGCAGCCAAGGCACTGGAGGCGATTGTGCGCGGGCAAGTGTCTGTGCCTGTTGCAACGGCGCCAGTCGCTCCTGATTCAGCATCTAATGCGCTGGTAGCCAGCGAAATACCTGAGGAACATGCTCCTGAAAACATAGCAACTGATGCGCAATCTACCGTGCCAGAGGCCATTCCGGCTGTCGAGCTTGCGTTGGACGAAGTGCCTGCCTCCGCCGAGCCGGTTGCTGCGCCCGTCCCTCCGCCCAAGCCTTCCAAACCGGTGGTAGCCATGCGTGGCGACGACCGTCCTGGCATGCGAAAGGCTGAAGCGCCGCCTGCAGGTCGTGGCGGAAAGTTTGGTGATCGCAAGGACGCGCGCAGTCCCAGTGGCAAGCCCGGAGGCCCACGTCCCAGCGCCGACAACAAGTTTGAGCCCTATCGTGCCGAGCGTGAAGACCGTGGACAGCGCGATGACCGCGGGCCCCGTTTCAGCGACCGCAGAGATGATGGCGCACGACCCGACGACCGCGGCCCCCGGCTGGGTGACGCGGCATTCCGCGCCCAGCGCGAGGCGTTTGAAGCCGCCAACCTGGCGCTCAAGAAATTGCAGGTGCAGGCGCATGGCGAGGTGCTCACCAACTTGCTGAGCGCCTGGGAAAAGCGCGACCCGACCCAGTTGCCCACTGCGCAAGACCTTGGCAAATTGGTCACGCCTGCCGTGCGCAGCAGCTGGGTGCAAGCCGTCAGCACGCCGCCTGGCAAAAATGCACCCGAAGCCTTGCTGCGCCTGGAAATGGCTGCAGAAG
>JANOLL010000148.1:0-1798 GCA_031419775.1 Polaromonas sp.
GCACAGGCCGACATCAGATGCTCAACCGTGTGAACCTTGGCGCTCCCATTCGAGACAGTGGAGGCCAGCCGCGTATCGGTCACGGACAAGGCGGAAATCACAATATCGACCGGCTGCGGCAAATCGACCCGACGAAAGACGATTCCGGTGTCGGCTGGCGCCGGCCGCAGGGTCAATTCGACCCGTTGGCCGCTGTGCAGACCCACACCAACCGCTTTGGTCAGGGATTTGAGAGTTCTTTGCGCAAGCATCACTGTATTTTAAAGAGGTCGGATAACCCGTGCACCCAGCACGGATGGTCCGCCCTCCCCGAACGCCCCTGGCAAGCAGGCCCTAGTCGGCCTGTTTACGCAGAAACGCGGGTATCTCAAAATCATCCATGCCACCAGACGCGAGGGCATCGACTTTTGCCGCCGCCTGCGTCCGGTTGGTCCGCCAGACACTGGGCACGGCCATGTTGCCGTAGTCGGGCTGGGCAGAACCAATAGACGGCTGACCACCACTACCCATCCCAGCCGTAGCGTTGAGTGTGGGGAGGTTAAATGGGACGTTGTCGGTTCCCGTGCGCAGCACCTGCAGTGGCGGTGCATGACGCCGCACGCCCTGACGGCTAAGGCCGGTGGCCACCACGGTCACGCGGATATCCTCACCCAGTTCGTTGTCGTAGGCAGTGCCGTAAATCACATGGGCATCCGGCGACGCGTAGGCGCGAATGGTGTTCATAGCCAATTTCGACTCGCTGAGTTTGAGTGAACCCTTGGCTGCCGTGATCAGCACCAGCACGCCCTTGGCGCCCGACAGGTCGATGCCCTCCAGCAGCGGGCAAGCCACAGCCTGCTCGGCAGCGATACGCGCACGGTCCGGCCCGCTTGACCTCGCCGTGCCCATCATGGCCTTGCCCGGCTCACCCATGACCGTGCGCACGTCCTCGAAGTCAACATTGACGTGACCAGGCACATTGATGATTTCAGCAATACCGCCCACTGCGTTTTTCAACACGTCGTTAGCATGTGCAAATGCCTCATCCTGGGTCACGTCGTCACCCAGCACCTCCAGCAATTTTTCATTGAGCACAACGATCAGCGAGTCGACATTCGCCTCGAGCTCGGCCAGGCCCAGGTCGGCATTGGTCATTCGGCGGCCGCCCTCAAACTCAAACGGCTTGGTCACGACACCGACGGTCAGAATGCCCATCTCCTTGGCGATACGCGCAATCACCGGCGCGGCACCGGTACCCGTCCCGCCGCCCATACCCGCCGTGATGAACAGCATGTGTGCACCGGCAATCGCGCTGCGAATATCGTCGACTGCCAGTTCTGCGGCATCACGTCCTTTGTCAGGCTTGCTGCCCGCACCCAGCCCGCTGCCGCCAAGCTGAATGGTTTTGTGTGCACTGCCTCGGCTAAGCGCCTGCGCATCGGTGTTGGCGCAGATGAACTCGACGCCCTGTACGCCGCAGTCGATCATGTGGCCCACAGCATTGCCGCCGCCGCCGCCGACACCAATCACCTTGATTTGTGTGCCCTGGTCGAACTCTTCGATTTCAATCATTTCGATGCTCATTGGGAGCCTCCTGTTTGGGTAAATTGCAGTTGCCAAAAATTATTGAGAAGTAAAAAGGTGAAGGTTTTCATGAAGGCGGATCAGCGCCTCCTGACCGGGTGTGGATGGGCCCCGAACCGATAAAAAAATGAAGCCATTTCATTAAAAATTCCCCACAAACCAGTCTTTGACACGACCAAAAGCGGTGTGCACACTGCCGGCCTTCTGTGCCACCTTGTAGCCCCGCATGCGCGCC
>JANOLL010000149.1:0-8095 GCA_031419775.1 Polaromonas sp.
GCTGGACATCAACCCCAGCGATCGGCCGATCGCTTCGATTTCGTGGCGAAGGTCATCGTCGTCGGTAATGACCAGGAGGCGATGTCCGGCCAGCGGTTTCGACTCACTGTGCAAGGAGTCGAAACCGGTCTCCACTTCTACTGCGGTGATGCCTTCGAGGCGCTTGACCGTTCGCGGAAACTCGATCATCAAACTGGTCTCATAGCTAGAACCCACCCGGTCGACCGACACGCCCATGGTCCGCGCGATTTCCCGCAACAAATACCAGTTGAGGGTGTCCTCATCCGCCGATTCATCCTGAGGTGTTCCCGCTGCAATGCTGTCGCTGGCCTTGATCAGCAAGATGCCGTATTCAGGCCAGTTTTTCATTTCCAGCGTCACCACCAGCCGACGCCCCCTGCTGACAGCCCAATCCAGTGCGACCTCCAACAGGCTGGTCAGCAGTCCTGCGTCAACAATGACCTCCACGGGCTTTAAACCGTGATAAAGCTCAACACCCTGTTTTTTAAATGCTTTGGTGCGCTCGAAAAGCAAGCCGCGCAACAAGTCGTCAAGCTTGAGCCGTTCGTGCGATTGACGCAACTGGCCGCTGGCCAAGCGTGCTATTTGCTGGCTCTGCATGGCGACTTTTCGTGCTGAAGCGAGCGCAGTTTTGAGCGACTTCACCTGCACTGGGGTCAAAGTCTGGGTGCGTTCAAATTCAGCTACGGCTTGGTGTATGGTCGCCAATGGATCCGATAACTGCGTGCCGATGACTCCCGCCAGGGTGCAGCCGATATCTATCGCTGGTTTGGTGTTGCTATTGCTGCTGCTGTCTACCGTGGGCGTCAAGGCGGCCGGAGCGGTTCCGGGAAAATCAGTTTGCGATGCCATCGACTGCCTTTCGTTTTTCTGGATTTCACGTCGATTGCTGCAAAACATCGACGACTTCGTAATTTATCAGTTTATCGGACCCGTTCTGATCTTGTCTGCCTTAAGCCGTTCACCCGCTATCAAGGGTCAAATCACGCCGCTGCTTTTGAGGTCGGACAACTTTGCATCGGAGTAAGCCAGCAAGCTGCGCAATATTTCTTCGGTGTGCTGGCCCAGAAGAGGCGGGGGCAGATCCGTTCGAACGGGCGTCGCACTAAGTTTGATAGGGCTGGAGACCAGCTGCAAACCGTCCTGCAACGGGTGATGCCAATTGTTGACCATCTGCCGGGCCTTGATCTGGGGATCGGCAAAGACTTCAGCCAGATTGTTGATTGCGCCGCAGGGTACCTTGGCCGCCTCCAGGGCGCTCAGCCAGTCCGCTTTATCGCGGGTTTTCATGACTACTTCGAGGATGGGGACGAGTTGTTCCCGGTTGAGAACGCGGTCCCGATTTTTGGCAAACAATGGGTTGGATCCCAATTCTGGAATGTTTGCCACCTGACAAAACTTCAGGTACTGCGAGTCATTGCCCACAGCCAGAATAAGGTAGTCGCTGCTACCGTCCGAGGCTGGAGCGACCTCAAACACCTGATAGGGCACGATGTTCTGGTGGGCATTGCCGGCGCGACCAGGTGTGCGCCCACTTACAAGATAATTGGCGCCAAGATTGGCCAACATGGCAACTTGGGTATCCAGCAAGGCCATGTCGACCTGCTGACCCTCGCCGGTTTTTTCGGCGTGGCGCAGGGCGGCCAGTATCGCCACGGTGGCGTACATGCCCGTCATCAAATCTGCGACCGCTACGCCGACTTTTTGGGGCCCGCCACCCAGATCGTCGCGTTCGCCGGTCACGCTCATCAGGCCACCCATTCCCTGCACGGCATAGTCGTAACCGGCTCGGTCGGCATAAGGGCCGGTCTGGCCAAAACCGGTGACCGAACAATAGACCAGGCGCGGGTTGATGGCCTTGAGCTTGGCGTAGTCCAGGCCGTATCGCGCCATGTCGCCAACCTTGAAGTTCTCTACAAACACGTCGCAATGCGCAGCCAGTTCCCGGATCAGGGCTTGGCCCTCCGGTCTGGCGATATCGCAGGTGACGGAGCGTTTGTTGCGGTTGGTTCCGAGGTAATAGGCCGCTTCGGCGGTCTCGCGGCCCTTAGCATCTTTGAGAAATGGCGGGCCCCAGGTGCGGGTATCGTCGCCCGTGCCCGGTCGCTCGATCTTGATGACGTCGGCGCCCAAATCGGCAAGGGTCTGGGTACACCACGGGCCTGCGAGCACGCGGGACAGATCGAGAACGCGAATGCCTTGAAGTGAGTTCATGCACACCATTTTGACTGTTTGCGAGTTGGAAGAATGGTCGCTGATCGTCGTACAGTAGGCGACAGGAAAGATTTTTCCGCCGCCACCCCCTTGGACCACCCTCTCAAAGCAAAGGAAGAAATACCATGTCCTCCCGCAGCGTCCGACTCCACCGTGTGCTTCGTTCCAAGCCAGAGAAAGTCTACCGGGCATTCCTAGAGCCTGACGCGATAGCCAAGTGGATCCCGCCCTACGGGTTCACCTGCAAGGTGCATCAGATGAACGTGCGGGTCGGCGGCACGTTCAAAATGTCGTTTCACAATTTTTCTACGGGCAACGGACACTCGTTCGGCGGCGAATATCTGGAGCTCGTACCGAACGCGTTGATTCGGTATACAGACAAATTTGACGATCCCAATCTACCGGGCGTGCTTCTGGTGACAGTGAAGTTGACGCCGGTTCTCTGCGGAACGGATATTGATATCGTTCAGGAAGGAATTCCAGAGGCTATCCCGCTGGAGATGTGCTATTTGGGTTGGCAGGAATCTTTGGCGCAACTCGCAACGCTGGTTGAGCCAGAGATCCCGGGGTAGCGAAGTTGGCGCCTGACAACTCTGCGTCATGAAGACGCATCGGCAGCGCGCTGTTTGCGCAGCAGCCCTTGCCAAAGATTTCAACCTTGTCTCAATATTGTTTATAGGGCAAAAATTTACCCGACAACACGACATTGACCCGGTCGCCTTTCGGATCGGGCTGCCGCACGATGTCCATTGAAAAATCAATCGCGCTCATGATGCCGTCACCGAACTCCTCGTGAATCAATTCTTTGATCGTGGTGCCGTAGACGTTGACCATCTCGTACCAGCGGTAGATCAACGGGTCGGTCGGCACAGCGGTGGGCAGCGAGCCTTTGTACGGCACGACTTGGAGCCACTTTTGTTCTTCGGCGGTCAGGCCAAAAATCTTGCCCAGCACCTTGGCTTGTTTGTCGTCAAAGGTCATCTGGCCCAGGCAACCGGCGGTGACCCACTCTTTGCTCATCCCGACTTTTTTGGCGATGTCTTCCCATTTAAGTCCTTTGGACACCTTAACGGTGATGATTTTTTCGGTGATGTCGTTGCGATTCATAGCGGGCTCCTTTTGTGGTTTGAACGAAGAAAAAAGTGAAAAACGTGATCAGTGCGCGCCTCCGGGTTTGGCGCGCTTGATCAAAAAGTCGACGATGTGGTTGCGCAGGTCGTAATAGCCATCGAGGTGGTGCAACTCTGCGCGGGTGCGGTGTTCGGGCAGCGTGTTGTTGACGATCTCACCAATGCCGCCTGGCACATAGCCGTTGGGAGTCTCGGCGCCATTGGTCATCAAAATAATGCGGTCGGCCAGCAAGATGGCTTCATCCACATCGTGGGTGATCATGAAAACCGTTTGGTGCGTCTCGCGCACGATAGACATCAGCTCGTCCTGGATCGTGCCGCGGGTCAGCGCATCGAGCGCTCCAAACGGCTCGTCCAGCAGCAACATCTTGGGCTGGATGGCAAACGCCCGTGCAATGCCGACGCGCTGCTTCATTCCGCCCGACAGCTGCGACGGCTTTTTGTCGATGGCGGGGGCCAGGCCGACCATAGACACGTACTTCTCGACCTGCTCGGTGACCTGAGCCTGGCCGTAGTCGGGCCAGCGCGACAGCACGGCAAATGCGATGTTTTTGCGCACGGTGAGCCAGGGCATCAGCGCATGGCTTTGAAACACCACACCACGCTCCAGGCTGGGTCCGGCGATTTCCCGGTTGTCCATGAAGCAATGACCGGCGGTGGCGGTGTCCAGTCCCGCCAGCACGTTCAGTACCGTGGTTTTGCCGCAACCCGAGTGGCCGATGATGCACACAAACTCGCCCTTGTCGATGGTGAAGTTGACGTTGGCGAACACTGGTTTGCCAGGCACATAGGTTTTGGTTAAACCTTCAATTTTGAGGAAGCCTTGCATGCGGGAATCTTTCTGGTGAGCGCGAGGTGTGGAGGGGCCGTGAGCTGGACTGCGGTCAGGGGCCTCACTCCACATAGGTCACCGCCTTTTGCAACTGGGCAAAGCTCAGATCCAGCAGCATGCCGACGATGCCGATCATCACGATCGCAAAAATGACGTTGGTGAGCGACAGGTTGTTCCACTCGTTCCACACGAAGTAGCCGATACCGGTACCACCGACCAGCATTTCAGCGGCCACGATCACCAGCCAGGCGATTCCCATCGAGATGCGCATGCCGGTCAGAATGGTCGGAGCCGCCGCGGGCAGGATCACCTGGAAGGCCTTGCGGATGGGATTGACCTGCAGGGTGCTGGCGACGTTGAGCCACTCGCGCTTGACGGCCGACACACCGAAAGCGGTGTTGATCAACATCGGCCAGACCGAACAAATAAAAATCACAAAAATGCCGGAAGTTGATGAATCTTTGATGGTGTAAAGCGCCAGCGGCATCCAGGCCAGCGGCGAGATCGGCTTGAGCACCTGGATGAAGGGGTCCAGTGCGCGGCGCAGCAGCGGCGACATGCCGATGACAAAGCCCAGCGGGATGGCGACCAGCACCGCCAGTAAAAACCCAAGACCGACCCGTCCCAGCGAGAAAGCCAGTTGGATCGCTATACCCTTGTCGTTGGGGCCCTTGTCGTAGAACGGGTCGCTTAGCTGCCTGACAAAGGTCTGGCCCATCTGCATCGGGGTTGGAAAACCCGAGGACTTGGCGCCTGGGTCTTTGCCCATCATTTTTTGATACTCGATCTGCTCGGCGCTCAAGCCGGTGGCGGCCGGACCTGCAGCCGCTGAATAGGTGGCGGCATACCATGCGGTCAAAAACACCACCAGGAGCAGCGCGGACACCACGCCAGATCGAAAGCCCATGGTTTTAAAAAGGTTCATGTTTGAAAGTCCTGTACAGGTTGCGAAACCAGTGACGATGCGGTTGGGACTGAAAAGTTTTCCAGCCCGGGCCGCGGGACTGGCTTCGCCAGACCGCAGGCGCAGCGGCCCCCTCGGGGGGCAGGGCGCTACACGCAGTGAGAAACCGTGGGGGCCACATCAACCCATCTTGTTGATGGCAAAACCCTTGGCGTAGGCGTCGGCCTTGGCGGCGTCGAACTCCTTGCCCATGATGGTGAACTTTGGATACGCGCCGTCGGGCGTCTTCTGGCCGAGTTCCTTCATGTGCTTTTTCGCGTCGGTGATCAAGAAGACCTTCTCGGCGATCTGCTTGTAGTTGACCTCGCCCTTGACGTAGCCCCAGCGCTTCATCTGCGTGAGCATCCACACCGCCATCGACTGCCACGGCATGGGGTCGAAGTCGGCGCGGTCGGGCACGGTTTTGATGCTGCCCAGGCCGTCGGCGAACTTACCGGTCAGCACCTGGTTCAAAACCGCTTCAGGTTGATTCAAATACTGCGCCGGGGCGATTACCTTGGCGATCAGCTCGCGGTTTTTCGGGTCGCGGGCCATCGCCGCGGCGGTCAGCACCGAGCGGTAGAGCGCGGCAAAGGTGTTCGGGTTCTTCTGAATGAACTCGGTCGACGTGCCAAATGCGCAGCAGGGGTGGCCGTTCCACAGGTCCTTGGTCAGTACGTGGATGAATCCGACTTCCTCGTAGACCGCGCGCTGGTTAAACGGATCGGGGCCGAGGAAGCCGTCGATGTTGCCCGCGCGCAGGTTGGCCACCATCTCGGCTGGCGGCACCACGCGCAGCTGGACATCGGTGTCGGGGTTCAGGCCCGCTTCGGCCAGGTAGTAGCGCAGCAGAAAGTTGTGCATCGAGTACTCGAACGGAATCGCGAACTTGAAGCCCTTCCAGTTCTTCGGGTCGCGGTTGTCCTTGTGCTTGAGCGCCATCGTGATGGCCTGGCCGTTGATGTTCTGGATAGTCGCCACATTCATCGGCGTGGCGTTGGAGCCCAGGCCCATCGAGATCGCCAGCGGCATCGGCGACAAAAAGTGGGTCGCGTCATATTCCTTGTTGATCATCTTGTCGCGAATCAATGCCCAGCCTGCCGTCTTGGTCACTTCAACGCTCAGGCCTTGCTGCTGGTAAAAGCCCAGCGGCGCCGCCATGATCAGCGGTGTGGCGCAGGTGATGGGGATAAAGCCAATTTTCAGACTGTTTTTTTCGAGCGAACCCGGCTTTTTGCCTGCGTCCTGGGCCATGGCCTGCATGCTGGCCACGGGCAGCACGCTGGCGATGGCGGCCATGGCGGTGCTTTTGCCCACGGCTTTCAAAAAGCGGCGACGCACGTCGTCTTGTGGAAAGATGGCCTTGACCAGAGTGGCCTCGATGAAGGCGTTGGAGTAAGCCTCAAATTCGCTGGTCTGGCTGCGGCGGCGCAATTCGACTGCAGCGGTGTCCGCTGCGACCGCTGCGTGAATATCTGCGGCTCGGTGTTCGGCAACAGTGTGGTCTTTTCCGCAACTGCACTTGAGCATCAGCGGACGGTCGGCGTCGTACGGAGAGAAATAATCGGACATGGCGCGCACCTTTCGAGTGAAGTTGCAGACACCTTGCAAGGGTTGGGCCAATTTGGACGCTTGTCTCCTGACTTGTGTGATTTCGTGGTGCCTCGGCGGAGGAGTGGCGCTGTATCTTCCCCGAAGGTAGTAAGGGCTGTTCCCAGATTGGTGCAGGGTGGGGCCGACTTGCTTCTAAATGGTGCGCCCCCCTGCATCGGCGACTAGAAAAGACTGCTTTGACCCCATGACGGGGCAGGAATCCCTGTAAAGTGACGTGTCTTACCCCATCCCAGCGCATGCTCACCCTCCGCTTTACCAGCAGACTTTTCCAGGTTTTGTTGACCGCACTGGCATCGCTGTCCGCACTAAGTGCTTGTAGCCCCACATTCAACTGGCGCGATGTACGTCCTGATGAAACCGCTCTCAGACTGCTAATGCCCTGCAAGCCGGACCAGGCCGAAAAAATGGTGCCGCTGGGCGGCGTGCCCACGTCGCTGAAAATGCTCAGTTGCGACACTGGGGGAGCCACCTTTGCCGTGGTGGTGGCCAATCTGGGCAATGCTTCGAGCGTTGAACAGGTGATTGCGCAGTGGCAAAGCGTGACCTTGGCGAATATGCAGGCATCTCCCATCGGTTCTGGCTTGAGCGCCGGTTCCAAGGCAACGCAGGGTTCTGCGTTGAATCTCGCTGGCGCGGCCAGGCTACCGCCTGCTGTGTTACTCAAGGCCCAGGGCCGGCGGCGTGACGGGTCCCCTGTCGTCGGGCACGCAGCGTTTTTTGCACGGGGATCGCAGATATTCCAGGTGGTTATGTATGCAGACCGAGTAAAGCCAGAAGTCAGCGAGACTTTTTTCTCCAGCCTCCGATTTGACTAAGCGCAGACCGCCTCGACTGAACCCACATTCCATGCATTCCGCCCACCTTGACCGTAGAACCGGCGCGGTTGTTTTTCTGGCCTTTGCAGCGGCTTATTTTTTTTCTGCGGTTGTGCGCGCTATTACTGCCACGCTGTCACCAGTACTGACCCAAGAATTTTCCCTGCGCGCCAGTGATTTGGGTCTGCTGGCGGGGGGGTATTTTTTCGGCTTTGCGGCAGCCCAGCTGCCGTTGGGGACCTGGCTGGACCGGTATGGGCCGAAGCGGGTGATTGTGTGTTTTTTAAGTTTGGCAGCAGCCGGTTGCGTAGCGTTTTCAATGGCCAGCAGCTTTGCGTGGCTGTTGGCTGCTCGGGTTCTGATCGGCATGGGTGTGAGCGCCTGTCTGATGGCGCCACTGACGGGTTACCGCCGGTGGTTTGACGCGTCGACTCTCCTGCGCGCCAACTCGTGGATGCTGATGACCGGTTCACTCGGCATGCTGGCTTCCACCTTGCCGGTGCAGTGGCTGATGCCTTACCTGGGC
>JANOLL010000150.1:0-7073 GCA_031419775.1 Polaromonas sp.
CTCAGTGGCCCAGAGTGCAATCGCGGCCAGTACCCCGCCCTTGGCGGTGCCATCGAGTTTGGTGACAATCAAGCCGGTGAGTTGCAAGGCATCGTCAAAGGCTTTGACCTGACTCAGGGCGTTTTGCCCCGTGTTGCCATCAATTACCAGAAGTATTTCATGCGGTGCGGTGACATCGGCCTTCTGCACCACGCGCTTGATCTTTTTTAACTCTTCCATCAAATGCAACTGGGTCGGCAGTCTGCCAGCGGTGTCGACCAGCACCACGTCCTTGCCGCGGGCTTTGCCAGCGGTCACAGCGTCATAGCTCACCGCTGCCGGATCACCACCTTCCTGACTGATGATCTCCACGGTATTGCGGTCTGCCCAGATGCTGAGCTGTTCGCGGGCTGCGGCCCGAAAGGTGTCGGCTGCCGCCAGAAGAACGGACGCGCCTTCGCTGGCCAGATGACGGGTGAGCTTGCCGATGGTCGTCGTTTTACCGGCACCATTGACTCCCGCTACCATGATGACGGTGGGTTGCTGCTGGCCAATCACCAGGGCTTGTTCAAGGGGTTTCAATAGCTGAGTGAGCGCATCCAGCAGGATGTTTCTCACGGCAACCGGGTTCGTCACGCCGCTGGAAGCCACCCGGCGCTTGACGTCATCCAGCAGATAAGTTGTGGCCTTGACACCGGTGTCGGCCATCAGCAGGGCAGACTCCAGGTTCTCGTACAGGGCGTCATCAATCTGCGTGCCGGTGAACACGCCTGAAATGCTCGCGCCGGTTTTACGCAGGCCCGATGTAAGCTTGGCCAGCCAGCGTTCCCGCTCCGGCGCCACTGCACTGATCTGGTCGATCGCAATCGGTGTGACCAGCGCTGTGCCGATCAGGCTCTGCGTGGGCGAGCTTGCTACCAGCGGCGGGGCTGGCGGAGCAGGTGGAGCTGGAGGGGATTTTTTCTTGAAGAAACTGAACATTGAGTCTGCTTTGGAGTCGCACCATTCTATGAAACACAGCCCCCCGACTACTTTGCGCCTGACCATGCCCTTTCTTGAATCGCCCCGGCTATGGCTGGCTTGTCTGGCAGCGGTTTTTGCCGGACCGCCGGCCATCGCTCAGATCACGCCGCCGCCAGCTACTCTTTCAGCTCCGAAAGTCGAGCAATTTACGCTGGCCAATGGCCTGACAGTCATCGTCAAACCAGACCGCCGCGCGCCTACCGCAGCGCACATGCTCTGGGTTCGTGTCGGTTCCATGGATGAAGTCGATGGGACGTCCGGTGTGGCCCACGTGCTGGAGCACATGCTGTTCAAGGGCACGGCCGAAGTCAAGCCGGGCGAATTTTCACGCCGCGTGGCCGCACTGGGCGGGCGAGACAACGCTTTCACCAGTCGGGACGCTACTGGCTACCACCAGCAAATCCCTGCCGGCCAACTTGAAGCCGTGATGCGGCTGGAAGCGGATCGGTTTGCCAACAACCAGTGGCCAGACGACGAGTTCAAACGTGAGATTGAAGTAGTCAAGGAAGAGCGCCGCCTGCGAACCGAGGACTCTCCACGCGCGCTGATGTACGAGGCCACCAATGCAATGGCTTTTGCGGCCTCGCCTTATCGCCGGCCCATCGTGGGCTGGATGAGCGATCTGGACGCCATGACCCCACAGGATGCACGCGATTTTTACCAGCGCTGGTACGTTCCGGCCAATGCGGCAGTAGTGGTCGCAGGGGATGTGGAGGTGGCTGAAGTGCGGCGACTGGCCGAAAAATACTACGGACCAATTGCCGCGCGTCCCCTGCCAGCGCGCAAGCCTCGTGATGAGCCGGAGCAGACTGGTCTGCGGCGAATGGACTTCAAGGGCGTGGCGTCCCAGGCCTATGTGAGCCTGTGGTTCAAGGTGCCCAAGCTGGAGGCAATTGACTTCACCGACGCACGGTCTGGCCGCGATGCACTGGCCTTGACGGTTCTCGCCTCCGTGCTCGATGGCTACAGTGGCGCCCGCCTGCAGCGTGCGCTAGAGCAAGGGGTAGACCGCATTGCCGACAGCGCTGGTGCATCCAATGGCCTGCTGGGTCGCGGACCACAACTGTTTGTACTCGATGGGGTGCCTGCGCAAGGAAAAACGGCTCAGCAGGTCGCGACTGCTTTGCGTCAACAGGTCGCGCTGATTGCCCAGTCTGGTGTCAGTGAAGCGGAACTGAACCGCGTCAAGACCCAATGGGCCGCCAGTGAAACCTACAAGCTGGACGGCATCTTCAATCAGGCGCGCGAACTGGGCTCCCACTGGATCAACGGATTTCCGCTCGATGCCAGTGCCCGCCTGATCGCCAAGCTGCGCACCGTGACCAGTGCCGAGGTCCAGTCGGTTGCGGCCAAGTATTTTGGCGATGACCAATTGACGGTGGCTACCTTGCTGCCGCAGCCACTCGATACCAGCCGACCGCCTCGCGTGCGCGCCGCCACCCCCTCCCGCCACTGAACCACATCGCTTTCCGTCCACATGAACAATGCTCCTAAAAAAATAGCTATCCGCCATGCGATTTACTGGGCTGTGGCGCTTTTTACGCCCTACAGCCTGGCCGCCATACCGGTTCAGAAATGGACGCAGCCCAGCGGCGCCACGGTTTTTCTGGTGGAGAGCCCGGCTATCGCCATGCTGGATGTGCAGATTGATTTTGATGCCGGCAGCCGGCGTGACCCCGCTGAGCAAGCTGGTCTGGCCAGCGTGACCGCTTCGCTTTTGGCCAAGGGCGTCGCCGCGCGCAGCGGACCGGCGCTGGACGAAAACGCGCTGGGCGAAGCCTGGGCAGATCTGGGCGCGCAGTTTGGCACGGGTGTGGGTGGGGATCGCATGAGTTTTTCATTGCGCACCTTGACCGAGCCTGACCTGCTGTCGAAGGCCGTTGCCCTGGCGGCCCGGCAAATGGGTGAGCCCGCCTTTCCCGATCCGGTGTGGCAGCGTGACCGCCAGAAAATTATCGCCAGTCTGAAGGAGTCCTATACCCGGCCAGGCTCTGTGGCAGGGCGAGCCTATTCCCAGGCGGTATACGGCGGCCATCCTTATGGCTTTGAGGCTACCGAAGCCACCGTCGGCCGAATCAGCGTGGCCGAGATGCGGGACTTTTATGCCAAGCATGTGCATGCCTGTCGCGCGCGCATCAGCATGGTAGGTGCAGTCACGCGTGCCCAGGCCGACCGCATTGCGCAAACCTTGTTGGCCCGCTTGCCTGCGGTGGCCTGCTCCAGCCTGCATGCACCATCGGCCCTGCCAGAAGTCGAGCCCTTGGCACGTGCTGAACAAAAGGTGATTCCGTTTGACTCTGCCCAGGCCCAGGTGTTGATGGGCCAGCCCGGCTACAAGCGCAATGACCCGGCTTTTTTCCCCATGCTGGTGGGCAACTACATTTTGGGCGGCGGCGGTTTTGTCTCACGCTTGTCTAACGAGGTGCGCGAAAAGCGCGGCTTGTCATACAGCGTGTCGAGCAGTTTTTCTCCGGGACTGCATGCCGGCGCCTTCACGGTCGGGCTACAGACCCGGCCCGACCAGACCGCCCAGGCACTGGAAGTCACCCGCAAGGTAGTGCGCGATTTTGTTGCAGAGGGACCGACCGAGGCAGAACTCAAGGCGGCCAAAGACAACCTGATAGGCGGCTTTGCGCTGTTGATTGACAGCAATCGAAAGTTGCTTGGCAACATCAGCAATATTGCCTGGAATGACCTGCCTCTGGATTACCTCGACACCTGGACACAACAGGTCGAGAAAGTCACGGTGACTGACATCAGGAGCGCTTTCGCTGCCAAGCTGCAACCTGACAAAATGGTGACCATCATTTTGGGTGGGAGTCCATGAAATACACCGTGCAAGCGACGCCAAGCGATGCCGTCAAGCCTGAAAAAGACAGCCTTAGAAAGCCTGCGAAGTCGGGCAAGGTAGTCGGCCGAAAAACCGTTCCTCCGGGCGAGGTGCGCATCATCGGTGGCCAGTACAAGCGCAGCAAGTTGCCTGTAGCTGACCGGCCTGGCCTGCGCCCGACACCTGACCGGGTTCGCGAAACTTTGTTTAACTGGCTCGGGCAGGACCTGACCGGCTGGCGCTGCGCCGACGTATTTGCAGGGACCGGGGTACTTGGTTTTGAGGCTGCGTCCCGGGGCGCACTGGAGGTGCTGGTCTGTGAACAGGATCCTGTGCTGGTTGACAAGCTGAAAGCCCTGCAAACTCGGCTCAAGGCCGACATGGTCAAGGTCGAGCGCGGCGACGGTGTGAGCCTGCTTCGCCGCTTGAGTGCCGGCAGCATGCAGCTTGTCTTTCTCGATCCGCCGTATGAATCGGCCCTGTTTGAGCCGGCGCTGAAAGCCGCCGCGCAGGCCATGAGTGAAAACGGTTTTGTCTATCTCGAGGCACCCAAAGCCTGGACTGACGATGAACTGGTCGGTCTGGGCCTGAAGCTGCACCGCTTTGGCAAGGCCGGAGCGGTGCATTTTCATTTGCTGGTGAAAGTCGCTCTCGCTAGCGCAGGCGCATAATTTCAAGCTACCGATCATGGCAAATTCTTCACGTATTGCGGTCTATTCAGGCACTTTTGACCCCGTCACGCTGGGTCACAGTGATGTGGTGCAGCGAGCGGCAGGCTTGTTTGACCGGCTCATCATCGCGGTCGCAGTGGCGCATCATAAAAAAACGCTTTTTAGCCTGCCGGCCCGCGTATCACTTGCACAAGAAGCTACTAAAAACATAGCAAACGTGACGGTATTGCCGTTTGACGGTTTGATCATGGATTTTTGCGCGGCTCATCAAGCCTGCGCTGTGGTGCGCGGCATTCGCAACCTGACCGACTTTGACTACGAAGCCCAGATGGCCGCCATGAACCGCAAGCTGCGCCCTGAGGTAGAAACCGTTTTTCTCTTGCCCGATGCGCCGCTGCAATGCATCAGCAGCACCCTGGTGCGCGAGATCAGCAAACTAGGCGGTGATGTCAGCCAGATGGTTAGCCCTGAAGTACTGGCTGCGCTACAAACGGCGACAAGGGGAGCCTGATCATGGCGCTGCTGATCACTGACGAATGCATCAACTGCGACGTGTGCGAGCCCGAATGCCCGAACCAGGCGATTTACCTCGGCGTGGAAATCTACGAGATTGATCCCAACAAATGCACCGAATGCGTCGGCCATTTTGACGAGCCGCAGTGCGTACAGGTCTGCCCGGTAGCGTGCATCCCGGTCAATCCGCAGCATATCGAGAGCAAGCCCACGCTGTGGCAAAAGTACTATCGGCTGACGGGAACGGTGCCGGCAGCGACAGCGACAGCGGGTCTAGAGCCCTAGCCCAGGCCTGAGGAGCCAGGACCTCATGCGTCTTTCTGGTTTCGCAGCACTCATCGTTCTTTCGCTTGGCGTCACTGCCTACGCGACTGCTGTCTACGGCTTTCTCCCGCTAGGCATCGTGGTCCATCCCGAGATGCGGTCAAGTTTTGAGACACAGCGTCTGGCCCTTTACACACATGTATTCGCCTCTGCTGTGGCACTCGCCCTGGGACCGTTTCAATTCTCAAGCCGCTTACGCGCAATTTATCCCCGTTTGCATCGCTGGTCGGGCAGGCTTTACCTTGGCATAGGTGTGCTGGTCGGCGGCCTGGCGGGTTTGTACATGGCGGCCCATGCGTTTGGCGGGCCGGCAGCTCGCCTGGGCTTTGCCGCTCTGGCCGTTGGGTGGCTGTACACCGGGCTGCGTGCTTACCTGGCCATTCGCGACCGGCAGATTGAATCTCATCGCCGCTGGATGACTCGCAACTTCGCGCTGACCTTTGCAGCAGTGACGCTTCGGCTGTGGTTGCCGGGGGCCATGGCGTCTGGCATCGCATTCGAGCTTGCCTATGCTGTGATAGCTTGGCTGAGCTGGGTGCCTAACCTTTTGGTGGCTGAACGAATTAACCGGACCCCTGCCAGCCCTGGAGCGGGTAGCGCTTTCGCGCCGGATGCCAGCCAGCTAAGGTCTTGACTCCGCGCTACACCCAAAGAAAAACTTCTGGATGGATTGATAGCCCAAATAAAAGGGGAATCTCATGACCACGTATCAAACCTCGCGTGACATTCCGGCCAGCGTTGAACAAGTGTTTGCCGCGATCAGCGATCCGGAACGCCTGAACCGTTGGTGGGGACCGGCTGGCTTCACCAATACCTTCAGTGTTTGCGAATTCAAGCCGGGTGGTCGCTGGTCTTTCACCATGCATGGACCCAATGGCCAGAACTATCCCAACGAAAATGTGTTTGCAGAAATTGAGGCACCGCGCAAGGTCGTGGTGCAGCATGTGGTCGAGCCACTCTTTAGTCTGACCATTGCACTGGCTCCGTCAGCGGGGGGAACCACTGTGTCGTGGTCTCAGGCATTTGAAAGTGCAGAAACGGCCAGCCGGGTTGAACACATCGTTGTTCCTGCCAACGAGCAGAACCTTGATCGCTTGTCGCTGGAGGTTTTACGTCAACCTGGCGGTGGCTCTGCTCGCTAGAGGCCGATTACTGCCTGCTTGTATTCCGGCTACTGGACAAATCCCATCTTCCCCTTGCTCGCAGCGCCGCGCGGCAGATCTTCAACCTGCAGCATGCCGCGGCTTGCCAGGCGGGCATTGCCAAAAGCGGCCATCAGGGCGCGTCGCATTTCGCGCGGCACCAGGGTCGAGAGCTTGTCCAGAAAATCGTCGCCAGGCACATCGTCAAAACGCGAACCCCAGTCATGGCTGGCGCGGATGGATTGGTATAGCCGCAACGCAATATGTCTGGCCTGGCTGGGCGTGAGCGGCTGAATCTCGAACACGTTCATACGGTTCAGGATGGGGTTAGGGATGGCGCGCGCATCGTTGGCTGTGGTGATCCACAGCACCTGGCTGGCGTCTATGGGCACTTCTGCAAATTCGTCTACAAATGACGATGCCGTGTCGTGCTCCAGCAGGCTGTAGAGCGAGCCCAGCGGGTCATACTGGGCGTCGCTGGCGGCTTTGTCGATCTCGTCAATCACGATGACCGGGTTGGCATAGCGGCCATCAACCAGCGACTCAAACACCTTGCCGGGTTTGGCCCCTCGCCACTGCGAAGCCGAGCCC
>JANOLL010000151.1:0-2251 GCA_031419775.1 Polaromonas sp.
GGTAAATCAGGCAATGTGCAGCGCTTCAAATGTGTCTGCGCGTGCCCGCCTTTGAGCTGAAAATTTGAGTCGCTGGGCGTGAACGATGGTTTTCAGGTCGAAAACCGCACGCTCAAAGACTTCGTTGATTATAACGAAGTCGAATTCTCCGGCCTGCGCCATTTCCTGCGCGGCGTTTTGCAGGCGCAACTCGATCACGTCGGCACTGTCTTCCCCGCGTCGCTGGAGACGGGATCGCAACTCCTCCCAACTTGGAGGAAGGATGAAGATCAGGACGGCGTTGGCAAAAATTCGCTTCACATTGATAGCGCCCTGAAAATCAATTTCAAGAATCACATCCGCACCATGGGCTATCCGCTCTTCTATGGCCTGTCGCGAGGTGCCGTATCGGTGACCGTGAACGTGCGCCCACTCCAGAAACGAGTCGCGCAATACCATTCCATCAAATTCTTCCGGCGAGAGAAAGAAGTACTCCCGACCATGCTTTTCCTGGCCGCGCGGCGGTCGGGTGGTGTGCGACACCGCGGGCTGAATGCCGGCATCCAGTTCCATCAGGGCCTTGACCAGACTGGACTTGCCGGCTCCGCTGGGCGCCGCTACTACGAACAAATTTCCTGGGTAGTCCATGTGTAATGGTCTTATTGCGCTATCAATTTTGATGAACTCGGGAGCCGCCGAAGCCCTGCGTTACTCGATGTTCTGAACCTGCTCTCTGATTTGCTCAATCAGAACCTTCATGTCCACTGAAATGCGGGTGAGTTCGAGCGAGGCAGATTTGGAGCCAAGCGTGTTGGCTTCCCGGTGCAGCTCCTGAATCAGAAAATCCAGGCGCTTTCCGAGCTCGCCACCCGCTGCCAGCAGGCTGTCTATTTCGTCCAGATGGGATGCGAGGCGCGTGATCTCTTCTGCGACATCAATGCGCATGGCAAAGGCGGTGGCTTCTGCCAGTGCCCTGTCCTGGGCGGCTTCCGGAAGTGCCTTGCTATCAGGCAGCTCCATGGCTTCCTTCCAGCGTTCCAAAAACCTGGCCTTTTGTTGCTCGACCAGCTTAGGCACCAGGGGCGCCGCCAGCGCAGACAATTCGCGCAGCTGTCCAGTGCGGTCTTGCAGCATCAAGGTCAACCGACTGCCTTCCCGCTCACGCGCTGACACCAACTCCTTTACGGCCTTTTTAGCCATCTTGAGCAGTTCAGGGCTGTGGTCGTGCGGTTTTCTGTCTTCGTTGGTGGCGAGTCGCAACACATCAGCGACGCTCAACGGGCCTGCATGCGGTAGCCACGACTGGATGCTGTCCTCAAGAGAGCCCAGCCGTTGCAACGTGGCGGGAGAGGGAGCCGACAAACTGCTACCCGAATTGCTTTCCAGCGACACCCGGAGTTCGACCTTGCCGCGTTTGAGTTTGCTGATCAGGAGCTCACGCAGCGCAGGCTCGGCGTGACGCAATTCATCTGGCAAGCGAAAGGCCAAATCCAGAAAGCGGCTGTTAACCGAGCGAATTTCAACGCCCAAACGAACGTTGATGTCAGGCGCTGCAAGGGCTTCTGCAGCCACATTGGCAGTGCTGGATTGAACGGCTGCGTAGCCCGTCATGCTGTAAACTGACATGTCGTTATTTTGCTTCTCGTGAGCTCGGGGCTATAGGGCACAGGGCTTGGCGGTGATTACAACCCTGTCGAAACCAAATTATGTCAAAGGTAAAACCAGCGCCATTGCCGCCTGACACAGTGATCGGTGGGTATCGGGTTGTGCGCAAGCTTTCGGCTGGCGGCTTTGGCGTAGTTTACTTGGCAGTTGATAACGATGGTCAGCAAGTCGCCATCAAGGAATACCTGCCATCGTCGCTCGCAGGCCGGTCACCCGGCGAACTGCTGCCACAGGTTTTGCCAGACAAGCTTTCGCTGTACCGGCTGGGGCTTAAGAGCTTCTTTGAGGAAGGCCGGTCCCTTGCCCAGATTTCGCATGGCTCAGTCGTGAGCGTGCTCAACTTTTTTCGAGAAAACGAAACCGTCTACATGGTCATGAACTATCTTGAAGGCGGAACCCTTCAGGACTTTGTGATCACGGCGCGTGAATTGAAAAAGCAAAAGGTCTTTCGGGAGTCGACCATACGCTCGCTCTTCGATGAGATCTTGCGCGGCTTGCGCATCGTGCATCAGCACAAAATGCTCCACCTCGACATCAAGCCTGCCAATATTTTTATCACCGACGACAACCGGGCCGTGATGATTGACTTTGGCGCTGCCCGCGAGGT
>JANOLL010000152.1:0-4645 GCA_031419775.1 Polaromonas sp.
CGGGCCTTGTGGGTTGTAGACAAGATTCAATATCAGGCCGGAGCCGGCCTGACCGTAGCCCAGCTGATTGAGGTGTTGCAAGGCGACGATGCTTTTGTCAAACACACCCTCGCCGCGCTGCTTGTCGACATTGGTGGCCGAGTAGCAGGGCATCGATGCCACCACCTCGACCCCCTCGTCTGCCAAAAACGAGGCGAGCTCTTTATGGCCGGGCTCCAGCAAAATGGTCAGGTTGCAGCGGTCAATCACGCGTACGCCTTGTGCCCGTGCAGCGCGAACCAGGGCCTTGAAGCCGGTGTGCAATTCGGGCGCTCCGCCGGTGAGATCCAGCGTGCCGATGTTCCGCGCCAGCAGAACTTGCGGAATCAAGCTCAGCGTGACGTCGTCCATCATCTCGGTACGGTGGGGGCCTGCGTTGACATGGCAATGCAGGCAGGTCTGGTTGCAGCGGTAACCGAGATTGACTTGAAGGGTGTCCAACTGCATGCGGCGCAAGGCTGGAAAATCCGATCGCTCAAGCAGGTGCAGGGTGTTGTGCATGGAAGGGGTCGCCTAAGATCCAATTGATTCTGCTAGTTTAGTAATGCTGCCAGCCTGGCCCGAACGTCCGGCTTCATGGCATCCACTGGCGTGACCAGCGCGCTCTGCAGGGCAGTATGGGACGGGCTGCTTCGCTGTTCGGCCGCTAGTAACGCAATCGCGCCAACCACGACTTGCTGTGCACGGTGAGCATTTTTCAGCAAGTTGGCCAGTGCCATGTTGGCGGTCACAGACGCCTCACGGGGATGCCAGCAGTCAAAGTCGGTGACCATTGCAAGCGTCGCATAGGCCATTTGTGCTTCCAGCGCCAGCTTGGCCTCGGGCATGTTAGTCATGCCAATCACATCGGCACCCATGCTGCGGTACCAGGTGGATTCAGCTCGGCTGGAAAATTGGGGCCCCTCGATGCACACATAGGTACCCGTCTGGTGCAGGCGCGGACGGTCGGCGGAAGGCTCGGCGCCAAGAACAGACTGGACGGCTCGAGCCAGGGCATCAGCGGCGACGGCGCATACCGGCTGCGCCATCGACACATGGGCTACGGCACCGTTTCCGAAAAAGCTGCTGTCCCGGCGTTTGGTCAGGTCAATAAACTGGTTGGGCAATACCAGATCAAGTGGTCTGACATCCTCCCTTAAGGACCCAACGGCAGAAACGGACAGCAGGTAGCGTACACCCAGCTGTTTCATCGCGTAGATGTTGGCCCGGTAGGGGACCTCGGAGGGCAGTAGCCGATGGCCACGTGCATGTCGCGCCAAAAATGCAACCGGCACACCTTTCAACTGGCCGGTCACCAGCACATCAGACGGTACGCCGAATGGAGTGGTCATCTTATGTTCCACCGCGTCTTCGAGTGCATCCATTTGGTAGAGGCCACTGCCTCCAATGATGCCAATCAATGCTTGCCCCATGTCTGATACGTTCCTGTGATCTTTCAATCGATGAATTCGCTAGATGCTGACAGGTTCTGTAATCTGTTGCTCAGATGTGGCCTTTTGGTCTTCAACGACTTAAGGCTGACTTGCTGGCCGCTCAAAACCTGTGGCTTTAGTCAAAACCGATTGGTGTGAGAATCAACCTTGTCGATTCGTGAGGTTTATCGTTAAACAAAAAAAAGGATTAGGTGAAGCTGAAAAAACTGCTCATTGCCACGCTGTTTCTGGCGGGATTCGTGGCTTTTTTCATGCTGGATCTGGGCCGCTATTTCAGCCTGTCCTTCCTCAAGGAAAGTCAGTCTAGCTTCGCGGCACTGTACAGCGACCAACCGCTGCTTGTCACACTGATTTTCTTTGCAAGCTATGTGTCGGTGACAGCGCTATCTCTGCCTGGGGCAGCGATCATGACGCTCGCCGCCGGTGCAGCATTCGGGCTACTGTGGGGAACCGTGGTGGTGTCATTTGCCTCCGTGATTGGCGCAACGCTGGCGATGCTGACAGCGCGCTATCTGCTGCGGGCTCCGATTGAAAGACGCTTCGGCCACCGGCTCGGCGAAATCAACAAGGGTATAGAAAAGGAAGGCGCGTTTTATTTGTTTACCTTGCGCCTGATTCCGGTTGTACCGTTTTTTGCCCTCAATTTACTCATGGGTTTGACGCGCATCCGTACGCTGACTTATTTTTGGGTCAGCCAACTTGGCATGCTTGCCGGCACCCTGGTTTATGTCAATGCGGGCACGCAGTTGGCCAAAATTGATTCGGTTCAATCGATCTTGTCGCCAAGCCTGATTGGCTCACTTGTGCTGCTGGGACTGCTTCCCCTGCTGGTGAACAAGGCCTTGCAGATTGTCAAACGTCGCAAGATTTATGCGCGCTGGCAATCCGTACGTCCTAGACGCTTTGATTGCAATCTGGTAGTCATCGGGGCAGGCGCTGGCGGTTTGGTTACCGCCTACATTGCAGCTGCCGTGAAAGCAAAGGTCACCCTGGTGGAATCCCACAAGATGGGCGGAGACTGCCTGAACTACGGCTGTGTGCCGAGCAAAGCCTTGATTCGAAGTGCCACCCTCGCGCATCAGATGCAGCATGGGGAAAGCTATGGCCTCTCCAACTCCCTTCCGACTTTCAGTTTCAAAGTGGTGATGAAGAGAATTCAAGATGTTATTCGCGCGATTGAACCGCACGACAGCGTGGCGCGTTACACCGGCCTGGGCGTCGAGGTGGTTCAAGGTCAAGCCCGCATCATCAACCCGTGGACGGTTCAGGTAGAACTCAATGACGGCGGCACCCGGCTGATCACCGCCCGAAGCATCGTCATTGCGGCAGGCGCGCGGCCCGTCATTCCTTCCTTGCCCGGGCTAGAGACATCAGGGTTTGTGACCAGCGACACGCTTTGGGACGAGTTTGCCAATCTCGACGACGTGCCGCGCCGGATCGTGGTTTTGGGCGGTGGCCCAATTGGCTGTGAGCTGTCGCAAGCCTTCGCAAGACTGGGATCACAGGTCACCTTGGTCGAGATGGCACCGCGCTTGATGCTGCGGGAAGATGACGAGGTGTCAGAGTTGACCCAGGCCGCTCTGGAGGCCGATGGCGTGACAGTAATGACCAGCCACCAGGCGCTGCGCTGCATGAGCGGGGTTGACGGCAAAAGCCTGTGGGTACAACGCGTTGGTCAGGGTGGCCAGGAGATCGCCATTGCTTTTGATCAACTCGTCTGCGCCGTCGGTCGGGTGGCGCGCCTGACTGGCTACGGGCTGGAGGAATTGGGCATACCGACTGACCGAACCGTTCTGGTCAATGACTTCTTGCAGACCGTTTATCCCAATATCTATGCCGCAGGCGATGTGGCGGGCCCCTATCAACTCACCCATGTCGCGGCACACCAGGCCTGGTACGCCGCGGTGAATGCGCTGTTTGGTGAGTTGAAATTGTTCAAAGCGGATTATTCTGTGATTCCATCGACGACTTTTGTCGCACCTGAAATTGCCCGCGTCGGTCTTAACGAAAAAGAAGCCAATCAAAAGGGTATGGCCTACGAAGTCACCCGATATGGTTTGGACGATCTGGACCGGGCCATTGCCGATGGTGAGGCCAGGGGCTTCGTCAAGATCCTGACGGTGCCGGGAAAGGACACCATTTTGGGCGTTACCATCGTCGGCGCCCATGCGGGGGATTTGCTGGCCGAGTATGTGCTAGCGATGCGCCATAGGCTTGGGCTGAATAAAGTCTTATCGACTATTCACAGCTATCCAACCTTTTCTGAAGCGAACAAGTATGCGGCGGGCGAATGGAAACGCGCACACCAGCCGGTCAGATTGCTGAAATGGGTGGCTCGCTTTCATGATTGGAAGCGGAATTGAGTGACGTTCTCCAAACAAGTTGTGGCGGCTTATTGCACTCATTTCCCCATCAGATCATGGGGCGGCTCGCTTGACGTCTGAACTGAATTGAAAACAGCGTCCAGTCTTCAACACCTGGTTTTGCTCGGTGCGGGTCATGCTCATGTCCAGGTGCTTCAGGGGCTGGCCGAGAGCCGCCCCGCGAACCTGAAGATCACCTTGATTGCGCCCACTCCGCAGCAGCTTTACTCCGGCATGCTGCCAGGCTTTGTGGCGGGGCATTACGCATTGGACCAGTGCGTGATTCCCTTACAGGAATTGGTTTCGCGCTGCGGTGCCCGCTTCATCGCCAGTGGTAACGCCGCCCTGAACGCAGACGCCAGCCGGATCACGTTCAACAACGGGGACAGCCTCACTTACGATTTACTGAGCCTCAATACAGGTTCTGTCATGGACCGCCTCAAGATTGAGACCAGCATGCCAGGAGCCCGGGAGCATGCCCTGTTTATTCGGCCTATCGAAACTTTTGGACAGCTCTGGCCTCATGTGGCGGCGAAGGGGCAGACAAGACCGATTCACCTTGCGGCAGTGGGTGCAGGTGCTGCGGGACTCGAGCTGGCGATGGCGGCGGCGTACGCGTTCGACCAGCCTGGTTACGCTGCGGGCAATCGCGTGACGCTGATCACTGGCGGCGTGCCGCCTGCTCAAAACTATTCTGCGGGCGCACAACGGCGAATCCACAATGCCTTAAAGCGTCTGAAGATCACACTGATTCCGGACGCGTGTACTGGCATGGTTGCGGGTGAAATCAAATTGGCCAGCAGTGGATCT
>JANOLL010000153.1:0-1832 GCA_031419775.1 Polaromonas sp.
GTCGGTGACCTACGGTTTTCTTGAAACCCTGTTGACGCCGCTGGCGATGCTGGTGCAATGAAGGTCATTGAGGCCATGCGAGTAAAAATATGAGCACCCAGCGTTTTCTGACCGGTATCACCACCACGGGCACGCCCCACCTTGGTAACTACGTCGGCTCGATACGGCCATCTGTCGCAGCCAGCAAGGGTGTCAATGCAGAGAGCTTTTATTTTCTGGCTGATTACCACGCACTGATCAAGTGCGATGAGCCGCAGCGGATTCAGCGCTCGACGCTCGAGATAGCCGCCAGCTGGCTGGCGGCGGGGCTGGACCCCGATCAGGTCACCTTTTACCGGCAGTCAGACATCCCCGAAATTCCGGAGCTCACCTGGCTGCTGACCTGCGTGACCGGCAAAGGTGTGCTCAACCGCGCACACGCCTACAAGGCAACGGTAGACAAAAACGAGGCTGTGGGCACTGAGCCCGATGCGGACGTCACGGCCGGACTGTTCATGTATCCCGTCTTGATGGCTGCAGACATCTTGCTGTTTCAGGCACACAAGGTGCCAGTCGGGCGCGATCAGATCCAGCACATCGAAATGGCGCGTGACATTGCACAGCGCTTTAACCACCTGTATGGAGAACACCTGGTTTTACCCGAGGCCCTGATTGAGGAGTCGGTCGCTACGCTGCCAGGACTGGACGGCCGCAAGATGAGCAAGAGTTATGACAACACCATTCCGCTCTTTTCATCACGCGAGCAACTTCAAAAATTGATTGCCGGAATCGTGACCGATTCACGCCTGCCGGGCCAGTCTAAAGATCCCCAGGGATCTGCCCTGTTTCAGATTTACCAGGCCTTTGCCACGCCTGCCGAGACAGCTGCCATGCGGCAGGCCTTTACCGACGGTATCGCCTGGGGTGACGCCAAAGCCAGCTTGCTGGATCGCATTGACCAGGACCTTGCGCCGCTGCGTGATCAGTACCATAGCCTGGTCAGCCATCCAGCAAAAATTGAGGCTCTGTTGCAGGCTGGTGCGTCGAAAGCTCGCGCCAGAGCGACGCCGCTTTTACGCGAGTTAAGGCATGCAGTGGGGCTACGCAAACTGGCCGCACCAAAAGCAGCCACACCCGCGCAAAAATCCACCAAAACAAACCTTGCCAGCTTCAAGCAGTACCGGGAGCCTGATGGACAGTTTCACTTCAAACTGGTCAGTGACTCTGGCAAGCTGTTGCTACAAAGCCGAGGATTTACCCAGGCGCGGGAAGCAGCGTTGGCCATCAGCGCCCTGCGCCAGCAAGGTGCCGCCGCCCTCACGTCGCTGACCGATCAATTGCAGATTGCAGACAATGTTCAATTCGATGAAGTTGCCGCAGCACTCGATCAGTTGGCGGCAGCCAGCCAGTGAATAACTGCCAGCGAGTCATATTCATATCGGCACAGGGATCAATAAGCCGCTAGGATATGAATACCTTGGTTTGCGGAATATTGGGTTGAGGCGCTCGGCGGTCAGCAATCCATGATGATGAGCAAAAGCGATCAGGCGTTGAGATTTTCAAGGCGGGCTCATGAGCATTTTCGTCATCGATGATCACCCCCTGATGCGTGAAGCAGTCGCCGGGTTGATTCGTCGCATGAGCCTCACAGCAACGGAGCTTGACTCGCTCGCAGCGGTTGCCGCAGCAGTCGTATCCGATGGCGCACCTGAATTGATCAGCCTGGAAATTCTTGTATCCGGAGTCAGCGATGTCGCCGGACTGGCTCAGCTGAGACAACAGTTCCCCAACGTGCCAATTGTTGTGCTGTCGGCAGCAGACCCACAAGCACTGGAAGACCAAGCCATGCAGGC
>JANOLL010000154.1:0-4890 GCA_031419775.1 Polaromonas sp.
GAGCGGCCAGTGGGTCGATGGGGGTGGGATTGGCCATGTTGTTCGGATTGTAGGGTTTACCTGCCACCCAAGCGTAGAATCCAGGTCGTTGGTGCTCGCGGTGTGGTTCACACGCCGCAGTTCAACGGGAAGCAGGGTGAAATTAAAGCCAAGTGATCCGGGTTAGCCCGGTCACAGCGCCACGATAACTAACCTGCGCTGCCCCCGCAACGGTAAATCGGACGAACGCCTGGCAGGATCGCTCCTGGACCAGCGTTCAGCTTTCATCATCGGCCACTGAGCACCCTTGAACAAGGGCTTGGGAAGGCGATGGGAGCAGCTCCGTCAGCCCGGATACCGGCCAACAAGGTGAGCGCATGTCCATGATTGGCCTTGCGCTCGTAACGCTCATGCACTGGCGGGGAAGTCGGTGACGGCACTTTCTTTGTTATTGGTTTGACCCATGAAAACTTGTTTTGACTGCGTTCGCCTGGCCGCACTGCCGCTGGCTCTGGCGGTTGCCTTTCCGACTTTCCCGACTTTTGCCCAAAATCAGCCGATTCGTGAGCTTGAGGAAACGGTTGTCACGGCCACTCGCAATTCGCAATTGCTGAGCTCTGCTTTGCCGCACACGACGGTGATCAGTCGCGAGGACATCGAGCGGTCTCAGGCCACTGATCTGGTGAGCTTGCTGGAGCGCGAAGCAGGCCTGCAGAAAACGCAGACCGGCGGCTTGGGTAACCCATCGACGATTTTTGTACGCGGCGCACCGTCTCTGCAAACGCTGGTGTTGATCGACGGCGTGCCACAAACCAAGCAGGATGCCTCCGGTGCCATCAGCCTTGAGCATTTGATGCTCGATCAGATCGAGCGAGTCGAAATTGTGCGTGGTAATGTCTCGGCCATTTACGGCTCGGGTGCGATTGGCGGCGTGATTCAGGTGTTCACCCGAGGTGGCCGGCTCAAGCCGGCGGCCAGTCTGTCGCTTGAGCTCGGGCCGCGCGATTTTCGTAAGGCGACTGGCAGCTTCAGCGCCCAAGTCGGGGACACCACCTTGAGCGCAGACCTGTCGCGCGTCACGACCCATGGCTTTTCTGCTGTCAATCCAGCACAAAACAGTGCCACCAATCCGGATGCTGATGGGTATCAAAATACATCGATCAATTTCGCAGCCAATCATCAATTAAGCAAGGACCATAGCTTTGGACTGCGTGTCTTCAAGGCTAACAGCAAGACGGATTACGACGACAGCTATTACTCTGATTTGCCGACAGATGTCCATGTGGCGACATCCAGGCTGAGTCAAGTCAGCTTGTACACAGACAACAAGTGGGGCGATTGGCGAAGCCGCTTGAGCCTGAGTGAACAATCCGACAAAAGCCGCTATCAAAAAAACGACGCCTTCCTTTACGGCTTTGTGACGCGCGCAACGATTTTGAATTGGGTCAACACGGTGGCGCTGAGCGACAGCTGGTTGTTGACTGCTGGCCTGGAGCAGCAGCGGCAGCGTGTTGAGGCAGTCGACCCGACGTTTGGCAGCAATTACAACCAACAGCGCAACACCACAGCGCTGTTCGGGGGTGTCGAAGGCAAGCTGGCGGGCGGAGATGTCCAGTTCAACCTGCGGCGTGACAAAGTCGGCGACCTGGAAGCGACGACCAGTTATCTGGGATATGGCTATCCCATCAGCCGCGAGGTCAAATTGATTGGCAGCCTTTCCACTGCTTTCAATGCGCCGCCCCTTGGCTACCTCTTTGATCCATTTTTTGGCAATCCCTTGCTCAAGCCCGAGCGGGCGCGTAGCCGTGAACTGGGTGTGCAATATGAGGACGGCGGACACCTGTTGCGTGCGACGTATTTTGATACCCGCATCCGGGACGAGCTGAGATTTGACAGCACCCTCGGTACCTTGGGCAATGTCGCCCGGACCCGCAATCGCGGCACTGAGGTGTCGTACAAGGGCAGGCTGGGCGCGACCGATTTGCGCGCGGGGCTGACGCTTCAAAACCCCATTAACGAGGCGACTGGCGACCGGCTGCAACGCAGGGCTGCCACCCTGTTGTCGGCTGGCGTTTCTCACCCCTTTGGCGCGCTTCGCGTAAGCGCCGATGTGCTATTCAGCGGCGAGCGTCCGGATACCTACTTTGACGCCAGTTTCAACCAGTTCAAGGTCACGCTGCCCTCGTACACGCTGCTCAATCTTTCCGCCCAGTACAAATTGTCAAACGAGGTGCAATTAAAAGCTCGGCTTGATAACGCCACCGACGCTTCTTATCAAACGGTCTATGGCTACAACCAGCAGCCGCGCAGTCTTTACGTCGGCGTGGTCTGGACTCCGCGGCTGTGAGACATTGCGCCAGCCGATTTGGCCAGGGTATGGTTGATACCGTGATGGGGTTGAGGAACGGTCATGCCTGAACCGGTTGCGCTGTCAGCTGACTGGCGCGCAAATGCTGCCAGCGGTGACAGCTCGGCCTACGGGCCCCAGCGCATGGTCTGCCTGACCGAAGAGCCGACAGAGTGGCTATATCTGCTGGGCGAAGAGCGCCGGATCGTCGGCATCTCGGGCTACACCGTACGGCCGCCCCGTGCCCGCCAGGAAAAGCCGAAAGTCAGTGCATTTTTAAGCGCCAAAATTGACAAGATTCTGGCTTTGCAACCGGACTGCGTGGTCGGATTTTCCGATCTGCAGGCCGATATTGCCGCGCAGCTGGTTCGGCATGGCATTCAGGTCACCATCTTCAACCAGCGCAGCGTGGCTGAAATTTTTTCCATGATGTACCAGCTGGCGGCCATGGTGGGGCAAGCAGAGCGCGGACTCGCGCTGATGCAGGCGATGCAAAGTCGTTTGCTGGCCATCGAAAATGAAGCCGCTGCGCTCAAACGCCGCCCGCGGGTGTTTTTTGAAGAGTGGTACGACCCGCACATCAGCGCGATTGCCTGGGTCTCTGAATTAATCGGTATTGCCGGGGGCGATGACTGCTTTCCAGAGCTGGCAAAAATGCCTCTGGGCAAGGACCGCATCATTGCTGACGGTCAGGCGGTCGTAGGACGTGACCCCGACATTATTCTGGGATCCTGGTGCGGCCGAAAGTTTAGACCGGATCATGTGCGCGCGCGCGCCGGTTGGGAGCATGTCAGCGCGGTCAAAAGTGGCCAGCTATTCGAAATCAAGTCGGCCGACATTTTGCAACCTGGCCCGGCAGCGCTGACCGATGGCGTCGAGCACATTCACCAGATCATCATGCGCTGGGCTCAAGAGCATGGTTAGCCGTCTGGCATTGTTCTGCATGAGTCTATTGTGACGTTAGCTCCCGTATTTACTACGCTTATAGCTATTATTTCAATAGCATTTCGTGTGGGTGTCGCACTACTGGGCGTGGCGGCTGCCTCGCCGCCGGCGCAGGCGCTCGAAGTACTAGACGACCGGGGCGTCACGCTGCACTTCGCGCGCACGCCGCAACGGGTCGTCAGCATGCTCCCATCGCTAACTGAAAGCGTATGCGCCCTGGACCAGTGCCAGCGGCTGGTGGGTGTTGACCGCTATTCCAACTTTCCCGAAAGCGTCAAGCGGCTGCCGGAAATGGGTGGTGGGCTGGATCCTAATATCGAGGGAATTGTGGCGCTCAGGCCAGACGTGGTACTGGTGGCGACCTCTTCGCGCGCCAGCCGCCGGCTTGAATCGCTGGGCATTGCAGTGGTGGCGCTGGAGCCGAAAAGCCATGCTGATGTCAAGCGAGTGTTGCAGATCCTGGGCGTGCTGCTGGGTTTGCCGGATGCAGCGGCGGCGAGGGTGTGGCGCGAGATGGATGGCAAATTGTCAGCGACAGCGCAATCCTTGTCGGTTAAAGCCAGAGCGGTCCGAGTTTATTTTGAAGTAGGTCGCGGCCCCTACGCTGCAAGTGAATCGTCCTTCATTGGCCAAACCCTGACCCGGCTGGGTGTGGCGAACGTGGTTCCGGCTGATTTGGGTCCCTTTCCGTTGCTCAACCCGGAGTTCGTGGTGCGCGCCAATCCTGACGTGATCATGCTGGGCGAGCGTAGCGCTGCCGGCGGCGTGCCCTACCCAGGATGGGACAACATCAAGGCGGTGAAAGCGCAACGTATTTGCGTATTCGGAGTGGCCGAGTCGGATGTTCTGGTGCGCCCTGGCCCGCGCATGGCAGAGGCGGCGCGCATCATGGCGCAATGCCTTGAACGGCATGCGGCAGACAACCGGCCATGACGGTGCCCCGCAGCCGTCAAAAACGCCAGGCCATCTGGCTCGCCGTTGGGCTGCTGCTAGCGACTACCCTACTCTTGGTAACTGGCCTGACGGTTGGTAGCACTGGGTTTGACAGCGTGCTCTCGCTGCAGCGTGACCCCCAGTCGCTGCAAATCGTTTGGGACATTCGGTTGCCGCGCACCCTTGGCGCGTGGCTGGCCGGTGCATTGCTGGGATTAGCGGGGGCAGTCGCTCAGGGCCTGTTTCGCAATCCGCTGGCCGACCCGTATCTGCTCGGTAGCGCATCGGGGGCTTCGCTCGGTGTGGCAGGGGCGATGGTGCTTTGGGGCGCAGCGCCACTGGCCACGTCATGGGTGGCGCGCGTCGGCTTGAACGGCGCTGCCTTTTTGGGTGCGGTAACCGCGGTGCTGCTGACGCTGCAACTGGCCAGAGGGGTGCAGCACACGCTTCGGCTGCTGCTTGCCGGCGTGGTAGTCGGCGTGGTGCTGGGTGCCCTGACTTCGCTGGTGTTGCTGCTTGCACCCGACATCATGCAAGCCATGCAGTCCTTCATGTTGGGCAGCACCGGCTTGCTGGACTGGTCGGCTTGCGCGGTCATGGCTGCAGCACTGGTGGTCAGTTTGCTTGCCGCATGGATGATGAGTCCTGTGCTGGATAGCCTCGCGCTTGGCGAGTCCACTGCTCAA
>JANOLL010000155.1:0-3406 GCA_031419775.1 Polaromonas sp.
ACAGGCGCTGCAAGCGCAACCAAAAATCACCCCGGACGATGCCCTGCGCGCACTTGAAGCATCGGTCAAGCAGCGTTTGGGCGGGTCTGCCCAACTGAATGTGGTGGGCGACCGCGCCACCGTCATTTTGCGCAACACGCCAGCGGATGCACTTGCCCAATGGCTGGCGCAGGCACGTGTGAACGCGCGTGCAGTGCCCAGCGAAGCGCGTCTGACGCGCAGCATGACCGCGACGCCAGCTGTCTCGACGCCCGCTCCCCCGGCATCTACAACGCCCACGACGGCTACGGGCAGCAGGCTGGCGGCCGGAACCGGCTCCATCGGTCCGACCACTCCCCAAACAAATGTTGCCGCCGGCGCAGTGGCGTGGGACGGCACGCTGGTGCTGAGCCTGCCCTCCCGCTAGGCCAGCGCTACCTAGGATCGGCTGAAATGTTGATGACTCTTTCCTGCCCGCCCTCGCCTGAGTTCGCCTCATGCTGAATGCCCGCCATCCGACACCGGTACCACCCTGGTCGTGGGCCGTACTGGGTACCTTGATCGGGCTGACCCTGGCCCTGCTGTGTTACGCGCCGGCGAGCTGGCTGGCAGCGCTGGTCAGCCAGGCAAGCTCCGGGCAGGTGCAGTGGCTGAACGCCCGGGGAACGGTCTGGACCGGTTCGGCCCGGCTGTTGCTGTCGGGCGGTGTTGGCAGCCGTGACAGTACCACCTTGCCAGGCCATATTCACTGGCGGCTGCGCCCGGGGTGGCTGGCGCTGAATCTTCAGCTCGCAGCCGACTGCTGCACGCAGGCACCGTTGCAAGCCCGCGTGTCCACCGACTGGGGCAAGACCCAGTTGCAGGTAAGTGACGGAATTTCGCAATGGCCTGCTGCATTGCTGGCAGGCCTGGGTACACCGTGGAACACAGTACAGGCCACAGGTGATTTGCAACTCCAAACCCAGGGGCTGTCCATCAGCTGGTTTGACAGCCGCCTGTCGGTTGTAGGGCGTGCCGAACTGACGGCGCTGGGTCTCTCGTCCCGTTTGTCCACGCTCAAACCCATGGGAAGCTATCGCCTGGCGCTGAATGGGGGCAGCGTGCCCACCGTGGCACTGTCCACCATCGAAGGAAGCCTGCAGCTCACAGGCAGCGGACAATGGGTCGGTTCGCGGCTGCGCTTTGAAGGCAGCGCCAGTGCCTTGCCTGAAAATGAGGCTGCGTTGTCCAACTTGCTCAATATCATCGGACGCCGAAACGGCGCGCGCTCTATCATCACCTTGGGTTGAACACCTATGACCAAACGCCAGACCCGCCCTCCCTTGCGCACCTTCAAGGCCCTGCCCATGTCGCCTTCCAACTCTCCGTTGACTATTATTTCAATAGCAATATTCTCTTTATTGACGGGCGCTAGCGGCCTTTTAAATGCACAACAACAGCCCGGTAGCAACCCGAAAAGTGCGCCTGCCAAAAGTAGCGCGGCGCGACCCAGTGGTCCGGTGACACTCAACTTTTCCAACGCTGAAATCGATGCGGTAGCCCGCACCATGGCGGTGATCACCGGTCGCAATGTGGTGGTGGATCCGCGCGTCAAGGGCACCATGACTTTGGTGACCACCACACCGGTCACACCTGCTCAGGCTCTGCGCCAGTTTTCAACCCAGCTGCGCACCCAGGGCTTCGCGCTGGTGGAGTCGTCCGGCCTGTACCTGGTGGTGCCCGAAGCCGACGCCAAATTGCAAAGCGGCACGGTTTCAGCTGGCACGGTCCCGCCTGCGAGTGGGCAAATCATCACGCAGATCTTTCGCCTGAATCACGAGACCGCGAACAATCTGATTCCGGTGCTGCGTCCGCTGATCAGCCCCAACAACACCATCAATGTCAATCCTGGCAACAACTCGCTCATCATCACCGACTATGCCGACAACCTTCAGCGCATTGGCACCATCATTGCCGCGCTCGATGTGGCCAACGCCACCGGCATAGAAATCATGCGCCTGCAGTATGCGATTGCAACCGATCTGGCACCACTGGTGACGCGTCTGATCGAGTCGGGCGCGGGTGTGGGTGCGGGTCAGGGGCAAGCCGATACTTCATTCAGAACCACGCTGGTAGCTGAGCCGCGCAGCAACTCACTGATCTTGCGCGCCGCCAACCCGGCACGCCTGGCGCTGGTCAGAACGCTGGTCGAAAAGCTCGACCAGGCCGCTTTCACCGGCACCGGAAGCACCGGCGCTGGTGCCAACCGGGAATCCGCCAGCGGAAACATCTATGTGGTGTATCTGAAAAACGCCGACGCCACCAAACTGGCATCGACATTGCGCGCCGCGCTGGCCGCCAACGCGATCGGGCCCGCGACCGTGGCTAGCAGCGTGGCGACTTCTCCACTGAGTGCGCCAGCTCCTGGCGCTGGGACCGCCGCAGCAACGGCCAGTCTCGCCGTGGCCCAGCCGTCAACGGGCGGTCAGATTCAGGCTGACCCGGCCACAAATTCGCTGATCATCACTGCTCCCGAGCCGCAATACCGCCAATTGCGCGCTGTGATTGACAAGCTGGACGCGCGGCGCGCCCAGGTATTCGTCGAAAGCCTGATTGCCGAAGTCAACGCCGACAAGGCGGCCGAGTTCGGCATCCAGTTTCAGGGTGCCCTGGGCAAGAAAGGCGACAGCGCGATTGGTCTGCTGGGCACCAACTTCAGCATAGGCGGTGCCAACCTCATCACGCTGGCCACCCAGGCCGCTGCGGGCGGTGCCGTGCCCTCAACCGGAGGCAACTTTGGCGTGGCCACCCGGCAAAGCAATGGCGTTTACGTGCTCGGATTTTTGGCCCGTTTTCTGGAGTCAAGTGGCGATGGCAATATTTTGTCCACGCCCAACTTGTTGACGCTCGACAACGAAGAGGCGCGTATCGTCATTGGCCAGAACGTTCCTTTCGTCACGGGGCAGTACACCAACAACAACAGCGGTGCGGGGTCGGTCAATCCGTTCCAGACGGTTGAACGCAAGGACGTCGGTATCACCCTGCGCGTGAAGCCTCAGATCAGCGAGAACGGCACGGTGCGCATGCAGATCTTTCAGGAAGTCAGCAGCGTGCAGGCGTCCTCAATCAACTCCACCACGGGTTTGATCACCAACAAGCGCTCAATTGAATCGAATGTAGTGGTCGAAGATGGCGCCATCGTGGTGCTAGGCGGCTTGCTGCAGGACGAATACTCTGGCAACAAGGAAAAAGTGCCCATCCTGGGCGACGTACCCATCTTTGGAAACCTGTTCAAAAGTGAGGCACGATCGCGTAAGAAGACCAACCTGATGGTATTTTTGCGTCCCGTGGTGGTGAGGGATGCAGCGTCTACCGACAGCCTTTCTCTGGACCGCTACGACCTGATGCGCGCCGCGCAAAAAGATGCCCAACCCGAGTCCAGCGTAGT